>CAURTM010000005.1:0-52231 GCA_963527735.1 uncultured Streptococcus sp. | reverse complement strand
TAGTTCCGGCTTTATCTGTTAGATCTGTTTTGATTTCTGGTTTAGCTGGCGCTGTGGTATCTGCTGTTGCTTTTTCTGGTGTGCTTGGCTCTGACACATTTCCTGCTGGATCTGTTGCTTTCGCTGTTACGTCTCCTGCTGGAAGCTCTTTCGTTGGTGTGATTGTAGCTTTTCCGTTTTCGTCTGCTACGCCTTCACCAAGCTTGTTACCATCTTTGTCGAACAACTCAACCTTAGATCCTGGTTCTGCTGTCACTTCAACTGGTGTCTTAGTTCCGGCTTTATCTGTTAGATCTGTTTTGATTTCTGGCTTAGCTGGAGCTTCTGTATCTTTGGTTACAAATTCTGACAATGGTTTTTTATCTGTAGAACCATCTGTGTATGTTACTACAAGATTTCCTTTATTATCTTTTGTTACTGATTTAATCTTAGCATCTTTATCTGTAACTGGAGCATCTTTTGAGATATTTGCATCGTCGTTATCTTTCTTGTGCTCAAGTTGTAGTTTTTCTTTGATTTTAGCTAATTCTGCTTCTGTAACGTTAGCTGGATCTGTTACAGCTACTTTTTCAGTTGGTGACTTGATATCGTACTTGTCTGTTTGAGATTTAACGATGAAGTTAACATATCCTGGTTTTTGTTGACGTACTGCATCGTCAGTCGAAGCATTATAGTCTGCAGATACGTTTGACTTGATATCTTCATTATCTTTAGCTTCAATGAAACTTGTCCATTGGTTTGGAGCTTTAAGAGTAGTTACACCAGTCATCTTGATCGTTGCTGTTCTTTTATCTTTAGATACTGTTCCTTCTCCGTTTGTAACAGCACCGTTATCAATCTTACCTACTGTAAATCCGTAGTCTGCAGCATTAACTCCTGTAACACCACCTGGTCCACGTAAGTATAAGTCTTTAACTGTTGTTTCGTCTTTACCTGTGAATGTTAAATCAGTATTCTCACCAGTGTAAACATAGATTTGACGTTTGTCAGCATTTGAGTATGGAACTTCTACTGTTGGTGCTACTCCGACAAATTCTGATAATGGTCTTGTGTCTTTTGATCCATCTGTGTATGTTACTACAAGATTTCCTTTATTATCTTTTGTTACTGAAGCAATTTTATCATCTTTATCTGTAACTGGAGCATCTTTTGAGATATTCGCATCGTCGTTATCTTTCTTGTACTCAAGTTGCAGTTTTTCTTTGATTTTAGCTAAATCAGCTTCTGTTACGTTAGCTGGATCTGCTACAGCTACTTTTTCAGTTGGTGCCTTAATATCGTACTTGTCTGTTTGAGATTTAACGATGAAGTTAACATATCCTGGTTTTTGTTGACGTACTGCATCGTCAGTCGAAGCATTATAGTCTGCAGATACGTTTGACTTGATATCTTCATTATCTTTAGCTTCAATGAAACTTGTCCATTGGTTTGGAGCTTTAAGAGTAGTTACACCAGTCATCTTGATCGTTGCTGTTCTTTTATCTTTAGATACTGTTCCTTCTCCGTTTGTAACAGCACCGTTATCAATCTTACCTACTGTAAATCCGTAGTCTGCAGCATTAACTCCTGTAACACCACCTGGTCCACGTAAGTATAAGTCTTTAACTGTCGTTTCATCTTTACCTGTGAATGTTAAATCTGTGTTTTCTCCTGTGTAAACATAGATTTGACGTTTGGCAGCATTTGAGTATGGAACTTCAACTGTTGGAGCTACTACTGCAGTTTCTTTAGTTACAAATTCTGACAATGGTTTCTTATCTTGAGAACCATCTTTATAAGTAACTACTAAATCATTTCCTACCTTCTCGATAGTTTTTATTTTAGCATCCTTATCCTCAACATTTTTACCTTGGTCTTTTGCTAAGTTTGCATCATTATTAGTTTTAGAAAACTCAATTTTAAGTTTTTCTTTAACTTTAGCAAATTCTGCATCTGTTACTGCAGATGGATTAGCTACTACTACTTTTTCAGTTTCTGCTGGTATTGTAATATCATATTTTTGAGTTTGTGGCTTAAGCATGACGCGGAATGAACCTGGATCAGTTGCATTTGAAGAACCTACTGCTCTATTTTCGATAGATGCTCCATCAGCATCAGTTGCAGTAGCATAACGCCATCCTAAAGCCATACCTTGTGGGTTCTCTCCTTTAGTTGCTGCATCTAAGGTTTCTTGTTTCAAACCATCTGTTGCTGCTGGAGTACCTCTATAAGTAATCACCGCTGGATTTGTATCTGTTGCTGGTGTCTCAGCAGTAATTTTATTCGCTGTATATCCATATTGAGCGTTAATTTTATTTTCTTCACCTGCAACTGGTTTAAATGGTTGGTTTCCTCCACCGTTTACAGTAGCACTTGCAATTTTTCCACTATCATCTTTGAATTTGATATCGAATGAATTTTCTTCTCCACCATATACATAAACTTCTTTAGTAGCTTTATTTGAGTATGGAATTTCTACTGTTGGAGCTACTGCTGAAACTGCTGGAGCTGTTTTATTGACCAGATATGCTGCTGCAATCTTATCTGTTGATCCATCAGGATAAGTGATCGTAAGGTTTCCTTTTTCATCGACACTATATTGTGAATCTGCTGGAAGACTTGGATTAGCAGCTTTAACAGCGGCGATGACCTTGTTCTTGTCATCTCCACTAAGATTGTTAGAATCCGCAACATCTACTTTTTTACCTGCAACTGGTTCATATTTCTTAGCTGTCTCAAGAACATTTACTATAAGTGCTCTGTATATCGTTGTTGGTTTATCTCGATTCTTCGCATGAAAAACAACCTCAGTTGTTCCTGCTGGCTGGTCCATTGCAACAGTACCACTATACTTAGCATCACGTTGTCTAATCGTAGCTCCATTTGAAGATCCTAGGTACCCCCCTGATGGCACTACACCTTTAATAGCTGTCGGATTTTTCTCAACCGAAAATTTCTCTAAAGCTGTAGCTTGAGCTACAACATCAATATCAATGTTATCGCCAGGATATACTGTAATCTCTGACTTACTTACCAATAGTCTAGTGTCATTGTTACCAGTCACACCACCATCCTTAACAGTTACTGGTGATGCTGTAACCGTAATCGGTGCACTCTTAGCTGACTCTTTACCACCTGCTGGTGTTGAAGTAGCTGTAATCTCTCCTGCTGGAAGACTGTTAGTTGGGTGAACAGTTGCTACACCTTGATCGTTAGCTACAGCTTCACCAATCACAACACCATCTGTGTTGTAAAGCTTAACAGTTGAACCTGCTGGTGCTTTAACTGTCACATCAGCCGGCGTACTTGCTTTACCTGCCAAATCGTTGACAATTTCTGGACCACTAGTTGTTGGTGTTTCTGGTTGTGGAGTAACTGCCGCTGGAGTTGCTTCTACAGCAGCACTTACTTCTGATGTTTTACCATTTTTGGTAGCTGTCGCTGCTACAATACCGGCTGGAATGTTTACTGTTGGAGTGATGCTTGCTACACCTTGGTCGTTCGCAACGGCTGAACCAAGTTTAGTGCCATCATTGGCGAACAAGGAAACTGTAGACCCCGCTTCTGCTTTCACTTCAACCGGAGTTTTAGTGTTAGCTTTACCTGTCAGACTTGTCGTGATAACTGGCTTAGCTGGAGCTACTGCTTCTTTTTCAACAATTACTTTTACAGGAACTTCTTTTGTAGATGTATCCGGGTAGGTTACAACTACTGTTGCTGGTTTTTCACCTGGAGTTTTTGTATCAACTGTATCCTTGTACTTAACTGTTGTTCCTTGTGGAAGAGTGTCAAAGTTTCCAATTGATTTTTTCGCATCTGGTTGTTGTCCAGCTTTTACAGTTTGATTTTTCGCTGTTGGTTCAGGGGAAACATCAGACTGCCACATTTTCACAGGGTTAGTTGCAATGTTGGCGAAGCCTGCATTGGCACCAGCAGTGGCGCTACGCATCATACCAAACACAACCTTCATATCTTTTAACTGTTCGTTAGTTGTTGTTGTAGGGACTTCAGTTCTAAAACTCCATGCATAGGCATCATTCCCATCACCACCTGTAGTCGAACGATCCACAATCAAACGTTTGTCATTCAAGGCAGCACCGTATACTAACTGTTTAGTTCTCGGAGAAGAATCAGACGCCGCACTCTTGAAATATCTGTCCTCCTGACCGGCAAGTTTTTCTATAGAACGACCATAGATACCACTTTCCCAACCAGAAGCCAGAGAAAAGCTATCTTTTTTGTCTAATGGTAATCCAGCAGCTGTAGCTGGTGCTGGATTTTCAAATGTTACAGAATTACTCAACGCTGAACCATCAGGTCTTATACGTTGAACTTTTCCATTTATAAATTTAGGGTTGACTGGAGAGTTATATTTTGCACGTGTAATACTAGTTGGCATATTAACTTCTGCAGGAATTTGGATGAAATTTCGATACACATCTCCTCCATCTGTATTATACGCATTAGCTAGATTTTCTGCATGATCATTATAAAAGACAAGCCAATCTAATGAAGTAATCTTCCCACTAGCGTCTTTATTATATTTAACTTTATAATTTGTAACTCTAGAAACTGCATTAACAGCGTCATCTGTAGACGTGGCTTTATTAACATCATTAAGGATATAGGCATCACTATGACCATTTGCGGCTGCATTTGTACCTTCTGAATAGGCAACTTCCGCTCTAAAAGCATTATTTTTATCTAATGCTTTACCGTTACGTGAGTCGTTAGATCCTGTGTTTTCGATTGAGTTAGATTCTGATTTTTTCTCAGTATTTTCTGCTTTTTTACCTACAGTTGGTTGTCCGTTAGTAGTGTCTACTGCTGGAGCTTCTTTTTTCTCTACAGGTTTATTTTTTAATTTAGTGTTAGCTGTAGTTACAAGTTTATTGTAAGCTTTTGTGATTTCTTCTTGAGTTTTAGCGTTTTCTAGTGTATCTTTCGCTACTTTTAGCGCTTCTTTTAGTACTGCAACACTCTCTTCTGTTTTGCTTTCGTATGTTCCGTTAGCTAATTTTGCTTCGATTTCTGCAATGTAGTTTTCAAGTTTAGTTTTATCTAAAGCTTTAACTTCCTTTGCAGTTTCTCCACCTAATTTTGCCGTTACTGCTGCTACAGCTGGTGTTCCAGCAGCTTCTGGCTTGATTTCTGCTAGAGCAGCAGGTGCCCCATAAGTCTTGCCATCTCCGTTCTGTATAGGGTTAACATCCCCAGTAGTCGAGTTGTTTGCTACAGTAGTTTCTGCTGTGTTTGCATGGACCACTTGAGTAGCTAAGCTAGCTCCGACCGCAAAAACAAGAGAACAACCGAATAGGAAGTGCTTTCCTTTTTTGATCATTCTCCAGTTCTTTTGCTCTGCATTTTTACGATTAAAATACATTACATTTTCTCCTTTTGATTTCTAAAAAATAGCATGTAATACACATACACATACACATACACATACACTCAACATTATAATTTATATAAGCAAATTTGTCAATTATATTAATTATTATTTATTATTTTCCATTATTTTCAGAATATTCCAGGATTTAAAGCATTTATTATATTATAATGTTTCAATAAAAATGAAATCCCTCTTTTCTTCAAAACTATGATAAATTCCATTTTTTGAATACTTATAAAGAATATATTGATTTCACCTACAGCTAACTCATCCCTTTTGAGTGTCAAAAAGTAGAGAACTATGAAAGTAAAGCTTATCAGATACCAATACTCTTCGAAAACCTCTTCACATCACGTTAGCTTCCATCTGCAACCTCAAAACTAGTGTTTTGAGCAACATGCAGCTAGCTTCCTAATTTGCTCTTTCATTTTCATTGAGTATAAACTATGGTCAAGAAGAAATCATTCTCTCTGACCATCTCTTTGAAGCATTACAAGCCGTCTAGGGATCTACATTTTTGCCTCTTCAAAAAAAGCCCCATACTATCTGGGGTTCAGGAATTCCTGTTACAGATAGTATAGAGCTCAAGTAGCAGTTACATAACTGCAACTGCTTTTCTATTCTTGCATGGTGTAACCGACACCACGCACGGTTTTAATGTAGCTTTTTTGACCTTTTACATCAAGCTTGCTACGTAGATAACGGATATAGACATCCACGATATTAGTTTCGGTCGCACTTTCATACTTCCAGACACTTTCCAACAACTGCTCACGAGTCAGAACTTTCTTGCTTCCCATAAGAGTAGCCAAAAGGTCATACTCACGACGCGTCAGAGCAATCATCTCCTCGCCACGATAAACGGTATGATGTTCTACATCCATACGCAGATTGCGGTAAGACGTTGGAACCTTCATCTGACTACAGTGTTGGTCGATAAAGTCCCGACCTCGGAAAATCGCTGAAATACGAGCTACCAGATTCTCAATAATAACTGGCTTATAGATGTAAGAAACGGCAAAGCGTTGGATTGTTTCAATCTGATCTTGCAATTCTTCACGATGGTCCAAGACCATGATGACTGAAGCTGGCTTAGTCCGACTCAGCTTATCTGCAAAATCCTGGGCTGTCATATCCCCCAGACGAGCATTCAATAAAATCAAGTCATAGTCTGTCTGAAGAGCCATGGAGAGGGCTTTTTGCCCCTCCTCAACCTGATCAACTCGGTATTGCTCTTTTTGGAGTTCCAAACTTAAAAAATGAGCTAGATTTCGTTCTTTCTCAAGTAATAAAATCCGTTTCCCCATGGCAGACCTACTTATTTTTCGTCATACCAAGAGTAGTGGAATGTTCCTTCTTTGTCTTTACGTTGGTAAGTGTGGGCACCAAAGTAGTCACGTTGCGCTTGGATCAAGTTAGCTGGAAGGTCAGCTGAACGGTAGCTATCAAAGTAAGTAATAGCTGCTGAGAAGGTTGGCACTGGCACACCAGCTTGAACAGCAAGAGCTACGATATCACGCACTGCTTGTTGGTACTTAGCAGTAACATCCAAGAAGTACTCATCCAAAAGAAGGTTAGCAAGGTCTGCATCACGGTTGTAAGCATCTGTAATCTTTTGCAAGAAACGAGAACGGATGATACAGCCATCACGCCAGATAGATGCGATATCCGCAAATGGCAAGTTCCAGTTGTTTTCTTTAGAAGCTACACGCAATTGCGCAAAACCTTGTGCGTATGAAATGATTTTTGAGAAGTAAAGGGCTTGACGGATTTTTTCAATCAACTCAGCCTTGTCTCCTTCAAATTTGAAGGCAGCTGGTTTTGGAAGAACCTTGCTAGCATGCACACGTTCTTCTTTGTAAGTTGAGATGTAACGTGCAAATACTGACTCAGTGATGAGTGACAATGGCACACCAAGGTCAAGTGATGATTGGCTAGTCCATTTACCAGTTCCCTTGTTACCTGCAGCATCAAGGATGTAGTCTACGATTGGTCCATCTTGACCTTCATCGTCTTTACGGCTCAAGATATCAGCTGTGATTTCGATCAAGTAGCTGTCCAATTCACCCTTGTTCCACTCAGTAAAGATTTCAGCCATATCTTCTGCAGAAAGACCTAGCAAGTGTTGCATCAAGTCATAGCTTTCTGCGATCAATTGCATATCACCATACTCGATACCGTTGTGGACCATTTTCACATAGTGACCAGCTCCATCAGGACCGATGTAAGTCACACATGGTTTGCCATCTTCTGGTGCTTTAGCTGAGATTTCTTCAAGAACATCCGCAACCAATTCGTAGGCTTCTTTTTGTCCACCAGGCATGATAGAAGGACCTTCAAGGGCACCTTTTTCACCACCAGAAACCCCAGTACCGATAAAGTTGATACCTGAGTTTGCCAATTCTTCATTACGACGGATTGTATCTTTGTAGAAAGTGTTTCCTCCGTCAATCAAGATATCACCCTTGTCAAGGTGTGGAAGAAGGGCTTGAATTGTAGCATCTGTACCAGGTCCAGCTTGAACCATGAGCATGATACGACGAGGTTTTTCGATTGAGTTTACAAAACTTTCAACGTCATAGCTTGGTACAAAGTTCTTTTCAGGATGGCAAGCAATTACATCTTCCGTTTTTTCTTTACTACGGTTGTAGATAGCAACTGTGTAACCACGAGATTCAATATTAAGGGCAAGGTTACGACCCATTACGGCCATACCTACGACACCAAAGTTAGCTTTTGTCATTTGACACTCCTCTTATTTAATTTGTTTTATTTTATCATTTTTACTTTTGAAAAGAAAGAATTTTGTAACGACTGCTTAGTAGTCCAAGGCATCCGCATGTCCAGAACCATTTCCAACAAAGTATCCTGTCTTACAGTTAAGGGTAAAGAGATAGGTTCCATCTGGCTTGTAGAGGTTGTAATAACCATTGCCGTTAACGATATTGACACGTTCAAGGATATATTGGTTACCAGTGATATAACCACGTGAACGTGAAGTCGCTAAAATTTGTTCCAAGACACCATCTGCGAAATCCCAGGCAGAGTTGTTACTATCATCAATAGCAGACTGATTATAGGCAACACGACTAGAACTTCTTTGAACAGCAACTCCTGCACTCGAGAGACCCATATTGACTTCACTGCGACTACTTCTAGTCTCATTTGAACTACTTGGTTTTGTCTCACTAGTCGTATTTGAACTTGCTTGACTAGAACTGCTAGTTTGACTTGAACTTGAGCTAGAAGTACTTGTTTGCTGGCTCTTACCAAGGCTAATAGCCTTATCTAGCACTTTATCAAGCTCCGTATTTCCAGTTTTAATATCTGTAAATTTAGCATCCGATTTGGCTTTGGCATTGGTATCCAAAACACCATCAACAATAGCTGGTTTTTCAAATTGTGCATTGACATCTTGAATGGCCTTGATTTGCGTTGCTAGACTATCATACTTCGATTTGGCAAGCGTATGTTCACGACTACCTTCCAGCTTATCAAGCAAGGTCTTCAGTTGACTCAGTTTATCAAACTGGCTATTTTTCAAAGCCGTTTTATTACTATCTGTATAAAAGGCATCGTATTGGCTATTAAAATCTTCTAAAATCGGCTGAATATTCTGCTCACTAGACGCTGATTGAGAAGTTTGGATTGCCTGTGTTGAGCGATTCACTTGACGGTAAACATAATAAGCAGTTCCAAGGATAAGAACCACTAGCGCTGCTAGGATCCCGTAAAGCACCCATTTCTTCTTACTTTTTCCATCTTCACTATCCGTAACTCGAGAAAGTATTGGAACCTCTTCTCCTTCAAACAATTGTACTTCTTCAGTCTCAAATTCTTCGACAGGGGGAACTTCTGAATCGCGTATGAATTCTAAATCATCGAACTGATTCAAGTCATCTTCTTGTACTGAGGACTCAACTTCTGTCTCCTCACGAATCTCTTGAAGTAAGTCATCAAGAGTCGAGGTAACAGCTTCTTCTTTTTCGACTAACTCCTCTTTTTTGTATTGGCGAGTCGCAAACTTATCTGCTTCGATTTCATCTTTGTGTTGCTTGACATACTTATCCAAAATGGAATCTTCAGGCAAGACCCCTGCTTCCACTTCTTCATTTTTACGAATAGCTTGACCAACTGTTAACTCTTTTGCTTCATCAAAATCAAATCGCGGTTCTTGGCCTTCTTTTTTATGACGATTCCGTCTTTTCTTACTCATGAGTATCCCTTTCTATTTTAACTCTTGGCGTTTAACACGCTGACCAAAATATTGATACAGATCTACTTTCAAGGTTCCGTTGTATAACTTACGTTTCTTATCCGCCTGACTACCGTACTTGGTCTCAAAGGCTTCATCACTAGTTAGGATAAACTTACTCCAAGTTTTCAGTGGTGCAAACACTTGCCCCATCTCAGCATAGAGCTTTGTCACCCCTGCATCATCTGACAAACGTTCTCCATAAGGCGGATTGGAGATAATCACGCCATTGATTTTATCAGAACGTAAATCCTGCACGCGCATCTGCTTAAAAGTAATGTCTCCTGCAACACCAGCTGCCTGGGCATTGGCCTTAGCAATTTCCACCATACGTGCATCGATATCACAGCCCATGATATCCAGTTCAAACTCTCGATCTATTTGCTTACTGGCTTCCGTTCTGACTTCTTGGATCAAGCGATCGCTAATCCAGTTCCATTCCTCAAAAGCAAAGGAGCGACGAAGACCAGGAGCCATCTTTCTAGCAATCATAACTGCCTCGATACAGAAAGTTCCTGAACCACAGGTCGGATCAATCAAAGGCTTGTCTGGATACCAGTTAGAGAGTTGTAAAATGGCTGCTGCCATATTTTCCTTGATAGGGGCTCCCCCTTTTTCGGTACGATAACCACGTTTAAAGAGGCTAGACCCTGTCGTATCAATCATGACAGTTGCCACATCTTTGAGAATAGAGACCTCAATTTTAAACTCCGGACCAGTTTCCATCAAAGGAACACCTTCTGGGCGAGCATAGTGTTTCTGCAATTTCTTGACAACAGCTTTCTTAGAAATAGCCTGAACACTGGGTTCATTGTGTAGTTTAGATTTAACACACTTGGCTTTTGAAATCGGGAATAGAGCTCCAAGTGGTAAATAATTTTCCCAATCTAGAGCGAAAACTCCCTGAAACAGCTCTTCAAAAGTCTTAGCTGGGAAAGTTCCTACGATGATCTTGATACGATCTGCTGCCCGAAGCCAGAGGTTGGTTTCGATAATAGCTCTCACGTTTCCTTGAAAACGAACACGTCCATTTTCAACCTGACAATCGTAGCCCAACTCTCGCACTTCTCGTCCCACAACAGCTTCAAGACCTGCTGCCACAGTTGCAATTAAATTAAATTCTTTTTTCATGTTACAGTCTTGCAAGACCTTTCTATATGTCCACTTTAAAAAATGAGGTTGAGAAAATTTCTCAGCCCCAACCTATATGCAATTTTCTATAAGCCATGTTTTGTTCCAGAAGTGACTAGGACCACTTCCTTCGATAATCATCTGTCTACCACTAACAGCTCTAGCTGATAGCAGTCAGAATACTACGTTCGTTTCCGCGTACTCCATGCCCCGACCAAAATTTGGGTTGCTAGCTTGAGGGGTTTACCGCGTTCCACTCTCTCCGTTTCCAGAAAGACTCCGTCACTGTGGCACTTTCAAGCTTACTCTGGCCTATCCAAGGACTTAGCCATTTCAACTGCCGTAACGATTTCTCGTCCCTAGGCTTATGGTTTCGCCTAGCACAAACACTACAGGCATCACAGCCTGTGCTAGCATGGACTTTCCTCATGAGAAGCAACTCTCCTCACGCGATTATCCAAAAATTGCACATCTCAAATAACTACTTAGAAATCTGAGTTATCTAAAATTTGTTTACCAAACACTTCTTTTTCAAGACGATTCAAGCGTTTCAAAATATCAAAATTCGTCATAGAACTTGTAGTTGCCGCTTCAAGGGGCTCTGCTTGAACTGGTGAAGGTTTCGGTTTACGAGCTAATTCTTCCTTCAAATCCGCAATTTCCTGACGAAGTGACTTGACCAAGGCAGCATAGGTTTCATAATCCTTAATGACATCGTCTAAAAACTCATCAACTTCTACTTTACTATACCCTCGGACTTCACGCCCAAACTCTTGTTCAAAAATATCTTTCGCTGAAAAAATAATACTTGCCATGTCTCTCTCCATTCTCGCTTGCTAGTATTATTATATAAAAAAAGCCAAACAAAAATCAAGGTCAAAGCTTCAATTTTCGGAAAAATTTTCAGCAAGTTCATTTAATTGATCAAATGTTAATCTCTTTATAAAATAGTCCTCTTGATTTTTCATCTTTTGGTAAAAATAAGATAGTTTCGTTTCATTTTCCTCATCATAAAAAAGATAAGAACTATTGGTATTTTCCAGTAAAAACTGCTGGTAGTCTCTTAACTGCCCCTTGTGTTCATAACGAGGATAGGCATATTTGACAAAGTCTACTTGCTTAAAACGACTCAGTTTCATCTGATTGCCTTCATTCCAATTTTCCCCATGGGTTTCAAAAGCAAAAATGGTGGCCAACTGGAAACCATATTCGGTCCTCATTTCCTGAGCAACCTCTAAAACCCAATATTCAAAACCCAAAGTCCCTGTAAATACAAGCCAAGTCACCCCATCTTCTGCCATAGCTTCTAAATCCCTACGTATCGCTTTTTTAATCAATTTAAGACGAGGATCCTTGTCAGAAAACAAACCCAAATCAAAAGCAGAATAGCCCAAAACCAAAGCTGTAGTCATTTTTAACCCTTTCTGTGCAAATTTATGATATAATAGAGTGATGTTATTGTACCAATAAGGAGAATTATGGTCAACTATCCTCATAAAATTTCATCACAAAAAAGACAAACATCTCTTTCTCAACCCAAAAATTTCGCAAATCGAGGAATGTCTTTTGAAAAGATGATCAATGCTACCAACGACTACTATTTGTCTCAGGGCTTGGCTGTTATACACAAGAAACCAACTCCTATTCAAATCGTACGAGTGGACTATCCACAACGAAGTCGTGCCAAGATTGTTGAAGCCTATTTTCGACAAGCTTCAACGACAGACTATTCTGGCGTTTATAAGGGATATTACATCGACTTTGAAGCCAAGGAAACAAAACAAAAACGTGCGATTCCGATGAAAAATTTCCATCCACATCAGATTCAGCATATGGAACAAGTCCTTGCCCAACAAGGAATCTGCTTTGTCCTTCTTCACTTTTCTTCTCAGCAAGAAACCTACTTATTGCCGGCATTCGATTTGATTCGCTTCTATCATCAAGATAAGGGACAAAAATCAATGCCACTTGGATATATTCGAGAATATGGATATGAAATCAAGGCTGGTGCCTTCCCTCAAATTCCCTATCTCAATGTTATCAAAGAACATTTATTAGGTGGTAAAACAAGATGAACAAACAAACTATCCTGCGAATAGCTAAGTATGTGAGTATCTGCTTCTTAACTTTATTTATCACAGCAGTTATGCTGGGAGGAGGCATATTTCTCTATTACGTCAGCAAAGCCCCAGCCCTATCTGAGAGCAAATTAGTCGCAACCACGTCTAGTAAGATTTTCGATAGTAAAAACGAACTGATTGCCGATCTGGGCTCTGAACGCCGGGTAAACGCTCAGGCCAACGAAATTCCTACTGATTTAGTCAAGGCTATCGTATCGATTGAAGACCATCGTTTTTTCGATCATCGCGGTGTCGATACCATCCGAATTATAGGAGCTTTTTTACGTAACTTACAAAACAACTCCCTCCAGGGAGGATCAACCCTTACCCAACAATTAATTAAGTTGACCTATTTCTCAACTTCCACTTCTGATCAGACTATTTCACGTAAAGCCCAGGAAGCTTGGTTGGCTGTTCAACTAGAGCAAAAAACCACAAAACAAGAAATTCTGACCTACTACGTGAATAAAGTTTACATGTCTAACGGAAACTATGGAATGCAGACGGCTGCCCAAAACTATTACGGCAAAGATTTGCGAGAACTATCACTACCTCAACTTGCCCTACTAGCAGGAATGCCACAGGCTCCGAATCAATACGATCCCTATTCTCATCCAGAAGCTGCCCTTGACCGTCGTAACTTGGTACTTTCAGAGATGAAAGGTCAAGGCTACATTTCTGCCGAACAGTATGAGAAGGCTATCAATACTCCTATTACTGATGGACTCCAAAGTTTGAAATCAGTCAATAGCTACCCAGCCTATATGGACAATTATCTCAAAGAGGTTATCGACCAAGTAGAACGAGAAACTGGCTATAACCTTCTAACTACTGGGATGGATGTTTACACAAATGTAGACCAAGAGGCTCAAAAACGTCTGTGGGATATCTACAACTCCGAGCAATACGTCTCTTACCCTGACGATGATTTGCAAGTCGCATCTACGGTCGTAGATGTTTCCAATGGTAAAGTCATCGCCCAACTTGGAGCTCGTCACCAAGCAAGTAACGTTTCATTTGGTACCAACCAAGCTGTGGAAACCAATCGTGACTGGGGTTCAACAATGAAACCAATCACCGATTATGCACCTGCCATAGAATACGGTGTATATGATTCCACTGCAACTATGGTTAATGATATTCCTTATAACTATCCGGGAACAAGCACACCTGTCTACAACTGGGATCGAGCATATTTCGGTAATATTACTCTGCAATATGCTCTTCAACAATCTCGTAACGTACCTGCCGTTGAGACACTAAACAAGGTTGGTTTAGATAGAGCCAAAAGTTTCCTAAACGGTTTGGGAATCGACTATCCAAGTATTCACTACTCAAATGCTATTTCAAGTAATACTACCGAATCTAGTAAACAATACGGGGCAAGTAGTGAAAAAATGGCCACTGCCTATGCTGCATTCGCAAATGGCGGTATTTACCACAAACCAATGTACATCAATAAGGTTGTCTTTAGCGATGGTAGCGAAAAAGAATTTTCTGACCCTGGCACAAGAGCCATGAAAGAAACGACTGCTTACATGATGACAGAGATGATGAAAACAGTCTTGACTTACGGAACTGGTCGCGGTGCCTACCTACCTTGGCTTCCTCAAGCTGGTAAAACTGGTACCTCGAACTATACAGATGAAGAAATCGAAAACCATATCAAGACGACTCAGTTTGTAGCACCTGATGAAATGTTTGTAGGTTATACACGTAAATATTCAATGGCTGTATGGACAGGCTACACCAATCGTCTCACACCAATTGTAGGGGATGGTCTCACAGTTGCTGCCAAAGTCTATCGTGCTATGATGACTTCCCTCTCTCAAAATGACCATCCTGGAGATTGGACAATGCCTGAGGGAGTATACAGAAGTGGTGAGTTTGTCTTTTTGAACGGTGCCAAGAATGCTTGGACTACACCTTCTACCCAACAAACACAGTCAGTAGAGAATCCCTCTACAACAGCTGAAAGTTCAACTACACAGGCAAACACCACAGTAGGACAACAACCCAACAGTGCTCCAGTAACTGATCCAAATCAAGGACAGCCTGTACAACAAGCACCACAAACTCCTCAATTTCAACAACAACCACAACAGTAAAAAAAATCCTGAGAGTTAGAAATTCTCAGGATTTTTTACTACAAGATAGCTAATACTCAATGAAAACCAAAGAACCAACTAAGAAGCTAGCCGCAGGTTACTCAAAACAGTGTTTTGAGGTTGCAGATGGACGCTGACGTGGTTTGAATAGATTTTCGAAGAATATAAAGGAGTCGGCTACAAGCCAACTCCCTTACCTTTATTTGACATGTTTTGCAAGGTCTTCTTGCGCTTTTTTATTGGATTCTTCTTTTTCTTTCATCCATTTATCTTGAGCTTTTTGATATTCATCTGCAGTAACTGCCTTGTCTTGAAGTTCAAGGTATTTATACAAGACTGGGTCACTTGTACCTTTATTTCCTGACAATGCAAATGGTATTGTAAATGGTACCATCTTAGACAAGATTGGACGACCAGTTTTAGAAGTTGTTGGGATGATCAAGGCACTATCTGTCAACCAAGCTTGGGCTGCTGCGTATTTATCATATCGTTTAGCAACATCTGTAGTCTCATCACCAGCTTCAGTAACCAATTTTTCGTAGTCATATAGACCTACTTTTTTAGCAGCTACATTATCTTCCCCTGAGTCAAATCCTAAATATGTTTTAGTACTTTCTCCTACAGAAGGTTTGATAATATCAAGGTAGGTTGATGGATCGGCAAAGTCTGGACCCCAACCGACATTATCTGATAAATCCCAGTCTTCGCCAGCAGCATTTTCGGCAAATAGAGTTACATTAAGCAATTCATCTTTTTGCAATTGTTGGATATCAATAACGACATTATCAGTTCCTAAAGTTGCTTCCAAGGATTGTTTCATAGATTGGACGCGCTGAACTTTTGTAGTTGCTGTCTGATCAACAGGCATATCTAGGTGAATTGGGAATGTCACACCTTCTGCTTGTAAAGCTGATTTAGCTTTAGCAAATTCAGCCTTGGCTTTTTCTGGATTGTAGAGACCATCTTGGGCATCAGCAAGATTCACATCCTTCCATTCATCTCCATAAGTAAGCAATTTTTCTTTGACTATATCACCAAAGTTCTTACCATCTGCTTGAACAAATGTTGGTGGCACAAAGAGATTGCGCAAGATTTTGCTTGCTCCAGTTTCTCCATTCAACTGAGAGGCATAAGCTGTACGGTCAAAACCAAAAGCAATAGCCTGACGAAAATCCTTGTTTAAGAGAGCCTTTTTAGTAGATGTCTTTTGTTCTTCGCTAGTCTTAGATGTGTATTTATAAGATTGACGGTCAATATTTGTCCCTACTAGATAAGTCGTAGAGTCTTGTTGAGTATAGACGATATTGTCTTTCATACTCTTCTCAAGCTCTGCGAAACTTGCACTTGTTGGATAGAGACGAGCTGCTGTAAGGCTACCATCTTTAAAGTTTTCTGCTGGTTTGCTGGTATCTTGCCCATCCCAGAATGACAATTTAACTTTGTCAATATGGACATTGTCTTTATCCCAGTAGTTAGGATTTTTTGCAAATTCAACAGTAGATTTGGTTACAATGGATTTCAACAAATAAGGGCCATTATACAAGAGACTACTTGGGTCCGTTGCTTTAGCAAAATCATCCCCTTTTGAGTTCAAAAACTCTTCATTGACTGGCGCAAGCACACCCATGGTTGTTTTTGAGTTCCAAAAAGTTTCAGGTTTGTTCAAGGTGTATTGGATTGTTTGGTCATCAAGCGCTTTAATCCCGACTTGAGCGAAGTCTGTGATTTCACCTTTGGCATAGGCATCCAGACCTTTGATTGAATCCTGTACCAAGTAAAGGGCTTCTGCTTTCTTATCTGTTGCATATTTAAGTCCTGTTACAAAGTCCTGAGCCTTAACAGGAGCGTACTCTTCTCCCTCAGATGTATACCACTTGGCATCCTGACGAATCTTATAAGTATAAGTCAAGCCATCCTTAGAGACTGACCAGTCTTCTGCCAATGAAGGAACAAGGTTCCCGTATTTATCATTTTCAAGCAATCCATCAATCACATTACTAGTAATCTCAGAAGTTGCTGCCTTACCAGTTGTCAAATAGTTGAGATTATCTGGATGTGTCTCGTAGGTAAATGCAAAGGTCTGCTCGCCTTTAGCGCCTGAGCCCCCAGAACAAGCTGCTAATACACCAGCTGCTAATAAAGTTACTCCTGCAAGAGCTAATACTTTCTTTGTTTTCATAGTATTCTCCTTTGTTTTTTTATTCATTATAGACCCTTTTTCAAGTCCTGTCAATACAATTTTCAGAATTTTTGAAAATTATTTTTTAAACAATAAGGTTGTAAAAATATGAATAATATCAAAAAAACCTCAACTACATTAGGTAGTCAAGGAATGATCAACCATATTTCTGTAAGCAGTTTGATTTGTTTAATCTAACTCATTTCTTACACACTGCAATTCTGTCGTCATGAGAATATTATATCTATTATTTTCCTGGTGAGTTCATTATCGACCAGGCTTCAAATTAGTTATTATCACTTTTTACTTCTTGTTTGTAAAATTCTTTCAAGGCATCTTGCCAAGTTGGAATGACAAATCCAGTAGCTTTAGCTTTAGAAAGGCTCATTGTTGAGTTTAGCGGACGTTTAGCTTTTGCTGGAAATTGACTTGAATCTACTGGCTTGATTTCCACATCTGTATCTTTCAAAATTTCAACTGCAAAATCATACCAAGTTGTGTCTTCTGTCGCATCATTTGACAAATGATAGTAACCAAATTCCTTGCGATTTTCAGCTAGGTAAGTCATAAATTCAGCCAAGGTACGAGTCCAAGTCGGACGACCGTGCTGATCATTTACAACTGTTAAAGTCTTATGAGTTTTCGCAAGATTTTGCATGGTAAAAACGAAGTTTTTACCATAATTTCCAAATACCCAGGCAGTACGGATAATATAGAAATTAGACACATGCTTCTCAACTAACTCTTCCCCCATACGCTTAGTGCGTCCATATTCTGTCTGTGGATCTGGTCGGTCATCAACTTCCCACTCTTGTCCAACTGGTTTCTTACCATCAAAGACATAGTCCGTAGAAATATAAACTAGAGTTGCACCATGCTTTTCAGATGCTTTTGCGACATTTTCTGTCCCCGTCACATTGATGGCATAGTCCAATTCTTTCCCTTCATCCTCTGCTGCATCAACAGCAGTATAGGCTGCACAGTGGTAGACTAAAGTTGGTTTCACCTCTTCAAAAACTTTCTCAACCATCTCTTCATTGGTAATGTCCATCTCAGCCACATCTACTGCTACGTATTCTTCATTACGCTCATCCAATAAATAACGAAGTTCAGTTCCTAATTGACCATTTGCTCCTGTAATTAAAATCATATCTATACCTTTCTTATTTGTAACTCTTCCCAATATAGTAATAATCTCCTGAGTCTTAGCATAATTGGCTTCAACAGCTTCTTTCTCTGCTTTCCACCATTCTTGGTTATCTGTATACCACTTGATTGTTTCCTTGAAATCAGTTTCAAAGTTGGTAAATGCATGTTTCCACCCCAACTCATCACGTAGTTTACTTCTGTCAATCTCACTAAGAAGGTCATATCCTGCACAATCTGTCACATGGTCATAAGCAGGTTCTCATAATCCCTTTATAATAAGTTATAAAATTTACTAAACTTATTCTAATTCTTCTTTTAATAAATTTAACGTCAAAATTCTCAAATTATCTGAATTATTAGGATACTGTCTAATCATTGTAACATTTTTATCTAATAAAATAACAGGCCTAATAGAATAATCTTTATACTTACTTTTCACAAAATCTACTTTTTTCTGAAGTTGTTTTTTAAACTTTATATGTAGATCACTTATTCTATTTCTATACGACGAAAAATCCGATGGAAACTGTAATACTTTACACTCAATAACATAGATAATTCGTTTAGCTTCATTTATTGCTAAACAATCAATTTCTCCTGTATTTTGATTTCGAAAATCATCATTCGCAATTTCTTCAGTCACTATTCCTGTTTCTGTATATATTTGCCAAGCTCCACAATCAGTAACACCACCAGATTGATATCCAAAATTAGATAATAACTTAATAACTTCTATTTCAAAAGGTTTTGAATATATATTTTGAAATAACTTTTCATCTTTTTCAGATATTGTTCCTGTTGTATTCATTTTAAAAATAAATGATTCAATGTAATTATTAAGAGAATCAAACAGATTATAACATGATGTAAAACAATATTTCTCATTAAATAATGGAATTAAAGGTCTTGAGACAATTTTATTTGGATTTCCTAAATAGTCAATATCTAGAAAATCTCTAGTTAACATTAAATTATTTTTAAAGTTTGAATCAGAAGTGCACTGAGAAGTAATTCTCTCAAATTCAATCATACTTAAGTAAAATATCCCACTATTATTTTGTAGCTGAACAAAGGAATTAGTAAACAAATCCAATCTCAATTTTAAGCCCTTCCAAAAATTTGTATACCTAGTATCATCAACTCCTTTGAAATGTTCAAAAAAAGTTCCTTTAAAATAATCAATACTATTTGGTGCTTCTCCATCGAATATTTTTTTTATAAAATTGATGTATTTTCCAGGATCATCAAAAAATAAATTATTATTTATTTCTGTAGACCTTTGTCCATCGCCATATATAACTTCTGGAAAGATATAGTTATTCTGTAAAAATGTTCTAGAAGCTTCATCCAATCCTACCTCCATTTCAGATAAATAAAGATTTATTTGCAAATTATTTTTCTCATCTGAAAATAACCACTGATAATGAACGAGGTTTGAATACTTAATCATCTTTTTTAATAAAATAAAAAAAGATTGCTCTAGTCGACAAGTATTGCTTAAAAGAGTTTTATCTCCCTCCAACCACATAATAGCAATTAAATTTTTTAATGCTATACCTTTATCTTTCAAATGTTTCCAATTATCATCAAAATAAATTTTATCTAGAGTTTTCATAAGTATAGGTATAATGAAATTTATATTGACTCCTTTAGAAAGAAAAATAATATCTTTTTTGAGTTTGTCCATCTCTTCGAAAATATCATCTTTTCTTTTTAAAATGACATACTCAGATGAGACCTCGTTTTTTAGCTCTAACTCCTGTAGAAGATAACTCACATTACTGTACAAATTATCCATACCAATCTTCATCGCTTTTTCTATTGATTTCATCTTTGCTTTTTCCAAACTTCGTATACGTTTTTTCTTCACTTTCATATACGTTTTTTCTTCACTTTCATATACTTTTTCCTTTCACCTGATTAATAATTCTTCAATATAGCAATAAAAAGCAGCGATTTCCTGCTTTTTATACTGTAATAATCTCCTGAGTCTTAGCATAATTGGCTTCAACAGCTTCTTTCTCTGCTTTCCACCATTCTTGGTTATCTGTATACCACTTGATTGTTTCCTTGAGCCCAGCTTCAAAATTGGTAAATTCAGGTTTCCAGCCCAACTCATCACTGAGTTTGCTTGCATCAATCGCATAGCGAAGGTCATGTCCTGCACGGTCAGTCACATGGTCATAAGCATCCGCAGCTTGCCCCATTTCCTTAAGGATAAGTTCCAAAACTTCCTTGTTGTTTTTCTCGCCATCAGCCCCAATCAAGTAGGTTTCACCAATTTGCCCTTTTGTCAAGATTGTCCAAACACCTGAAGAATGGTCATTAGTATGAATCCAGTCACGAACGTTCTTACCTTCACCGTAAAGTTTTGGCTTGATTCCACTTAGAATGTTGGTAATCTGACGTGGGATGAATTTTTCAATGTGTTGATAGGGACCGTAGTTATTTGAACAGTTGGAAATAGTTGCCTTGACTCCAAAAGAACGCACCCAGGCTTTGACAATCAAGTCTGAGGCAGCCTTGGTTGATGAGTAAGGAGAGCTAGGATTGTATTTGGTATCAGCAGTAAATTTCTCACCTGGTCCTTCACCATGACCTGGCAAATCCTCACGTAGAGGGAGATCACCATAAACCTCGTCTGTAGATACATGGTGGAAACGAAGATCGTATTTACGTGCTGCTTCCAAAAGAGTATAGGTTCCGATGAAATTTGTATGGATAAATGGTGATGGATCATTCAGCGAATTGTCATTGTGGCTTTCCGCTGCATAATGAACGATAGCATCTGCTTGAGCAGCCAACTTGTCTACCAAATCCGCATCCGCAATGTCACCAACAACTAACTCAACACGATTACCTAAAATTTCCTCAATATTAGCACGGTTCCCAGCATAAGTCAACTTGTCTAATACTGTCACGTGAACATCTGGAAAGTTCTCATAAACATAATGGACAAAGTTAGAACCGATAAAACCAGCTCCACCTGTCACGATAATATTTTTGTATTCAGTCATATTCTTTCCTTTTTACAAATCTTCTTTTTTCAAAGGTTTTACATCCTTAAGTAGTGGATGATTTTTATCTGCTTCTGAAACCTCTGCTTCTGCAAGATTTTCCCATTCGATACCAAGAGATGGATCAGCGTAGTTCACAAAGGCATATTTGGGCTTGAGTTCAAGAGCCCAGTAGTCATTAACCAAATAACTATAAGAAACTGTATCCGATAGGACTTGGAAACCATTGGCCACACCTCGAGGAACAAAGACTCCCTTACTTGCATCAATTACTGTCTGATAGGTATTTCCAAAGGTTTCGCCCTCGCGTAGATCAACCCAAGAACCCAGAACTTTACCACCATCTGCTACAGAGATGTACTTATCCCAAGGCTCTGCGTGGAGGCCACGAAGGACATTTTTGCGTGAGAAGGATACATTGTTTTGCAATTTTCCTTCTGCAAAGAAAGACTCTGGAAATCCAAGTGGGATCATTTTTTCCTTTTGGAAATTTTCTTTAAACCAGCCACGATTATCACCATGAACAGGGATATCAAATTCCAACATGCCTGGAATAGCCTCAACCTTGCGAACCGCAAGCGTCTTGCCGAAAAATTCATCTGTCATCTATGCTTCTCCAATTAAACGGAGCAAATACTGCCCGTATTCATTTTTCTTAAGTGGTTGGGCTAAAGCCAATACATCTTCGCGACTGATATAGCCCATACGGTAAGCAATTTCTTCTAAGTTTGCAACTTGAACATTTTGCATACGTTGCACTGTTTCGATATACTGTGAAGCCTCTAGTAAACTTTCATGAGTTCCAGTATCTAGCCAAGCAAAACCACGTCCCATAACCTCAACGGATAGATCTCCACGATCTAGATAAGCCTTGTTAACATCTGTAATCTCCAATTCACCACGCAGGCTTGGTTTAATACTTTTAGCAATTTCTACTACGTCATTATCATAGAAATAGAGACCCGTAACTGCATAATTTGAACGTGGATTCTCTGGCTTTTCTTCGATAGAAATAGCGTTCATATCCTTGTCAAACTCAACAACGCCAAAGCGTTCTGGATTCTTCACATGATAGCCAAAGACAGTTGCTCCTGACTCCTTACTAGCTGCCTTTTGTAGCATTTTAGAAAGGCCAGGCCCATGATAGATATTGTCGCCTAAGATCAGAGCAACTCTATCATCACCAATAAATTCTTCACCAATAATAAAGGCTTGTGCCAAACCATCTGGACTCGGTTGCTCTGCATAAGACAATTGAATCCCCAACTCAGAGCCATCTTGAAGAAGCTCTTTGAATCGATGCAAATCCTGTGGAGTTGAGATAATCAAAATATCTCTAATCCCAGCCAACATCAATGTTGAAAGTGGGTAGTATATCATCGGTTTATCATAAACCGGCATCAGTTGTTTTGATGCGGCTCGAGTCAAAGGATACAATCGAGTTCCTGAACCACCCGCGAGAATAATACCTTTCATAGTAGGGTACCTTTCTTTGTTGATGTACAATAATCAAATTGTTAAAAATGCAAGTTTCAGTAACCAAACTCTTCTGTTACTACACTAAGTGCACGTTCGATGACCACATGCATGTCATAGTATTTATAATCTGCTAAACGACCACAGAAAATAACCTTGTCATTTGTTGCCGCTTCTTCCTGATATTTGGCAAAAATAGCATTGTTTCTCTCATCATTGATTGGATAATAAGGCTCATCTCCTCGTTTCCAATCAGCTGGGTATTCACGAGTAATAACCGTTTTCTCCTGTGTACCATACTCAAAGTGTTTATGCTCAATAATGCGAGTATAAGGAATTTCACGTTCTGTATAGTTTACAACTGCATTTCCTTGATAGTTTTCTTCATCTAGAACTTCATGCTCAAAACGAAGGCTACGGTATTCTAATTCACCATGTTTGTAATCGAAGTATTGGTCAATCATCCCTGTAAAGACAACTTTTTCAGCAGAAGCTTCCAATTCCTGACGATTGGCAAAAAAGTCAACTCCAAGTTCTACTTCCACGTCCTTAAGCATATTTTCGATAATGACATTATAGCCACCGATTGGAATTCCTTGGTAACGATCATTGAAGTAGTTATTATCAAAAGTCAAACGAACTGGTAGACGTTTGATGATAAAGGGTGGAAGGTCAGTCGCAGAACGTCCCCATTGCTTTTCAGTATATCCTTTGATCAACTTTTCATAAATATCTGGACCGATCAACTTGATAGCCTGTTCTTCCAAGTTTTTAGGTTCAACGTCCTTCATGTGAGCCGTTTGCTCAGCAATCTTATCTTTGACCTCTTGAGGAGTTTTTGTACCCCACATAGCATAGAAAGTATTCATATTGAAAGGTAGATTATAAAGGCTACCCTTGTAATTAGCTACAGGCGAGTTGATGTAGTTGTTAAATTCAGCAAATTGATTAACATAATCCCAGACTTTCTTGTTAGAAGTATGGAAGATATGGGCACCATATTTATGAACATTAACACCTTCTACATTCTCACAATAGATATTCCCACCAATGTGGTCACGTTTATCAATAACTTTTACTTTTTTTCCACGCTTGGTTGCTTCATAAGCAAAAATTGCTCCAGACAGACCAGCACCAACGACAAGATAATCATACATTTTATGCTCCTTTATTTTTTAATAATTGTTGTTTTAACTCATTTGGATTTATAACCCTTAAAATCAAAATTAATACGAGATAAATCATTGCTCCCAGAACAGCATAAATCGCTACATTTATCATAGGTGATACATTTAGGAATTGTTTTATAAATAGTAGGATACCATACATAACTCCAGATGAGATTATAATTTTGATCAATGAACCTAGAATGGGCACCTCTCTCAAATAAGAACGAGTATAGAATAACTGTATCAACCATACTAGTACCTCTGTTAAAACAGATACGATTGCCGCACCTATATAGCCCAGCTTTGGAAGCAAGAGAAGATTTAAGCCCACACTAACAATAGCAGGAATTGTTGTTGACAGCATAAATTCTTTATTTTTATTATGAGGTATCAAAATTTGAATCCCCATAATATTGGTCCAACCTATAAAGAACATTCTAAAAATCATAATTGCTATCGCATAACGTGCCTCTTGAAAATCTTGTCCCAGGAAAAAATTCACAAAATCATCATTTACAATTAACATTCCTGCCATAATTGGAAAAATAACCAAATTATAAATCAGAAATGACATCTCATGCATTTTATTAATTGCTTTATGATCACCTAAGGATAAAAGATTTGAAACTCGTGGTAACATAACACTTCCCAATGAAGTCACTAGAGTTAATAAAATATTAACAAGTTTCAAAGCTTGATCATAGATTCCTACATCTTTTGTTGAAGCTAAAGCTCCCAGCATTGTACGATCCAAAGTGACATAGAGCGATATAGCAATTTGAGGTAAAAACAATAAAATAATTGGTCTCAAATGTTGCTTAGCATACTCCCAATCAAAGTACGGTTTCCCAATAAACGCTCTTGCTGGTAACCACATACTTAATTGTCCCAACAATTCAAAAATAGTAAGCAAAAATACATATAAATGTAGGTCGTTAGCTGATTTTATAAATAGAAAAATAGCAATAACGCCAATTAGTTTCACTGTAATATTTCTGACTGTAATTTTTCGAAAATCCTCTAAACCTTGGAATAGCCAAGAAATATCTAAACCTTTAGAAAGTAAACTTAAACCAAGAATAAGTGCAACTGGATTATGCATAAATTGAAGAAAAATATACAACATGCAATACAAAAATATCGAAAGAATTGTTGCTCCCAGTTGTAAGGAGTATATCCCCCAAAAATTTTTATCAATGTCTTTCCGATGTCCTGAAATTACTTTTGTGCCATAGTTAGCAACACCTAAAGTTGCTAATAGTATAAAGTAGATTACAATTGAACTGAAATAACCATATGTCCCCAAATCATCTGAAGAAAATATCCGTGTTACATACGGAGTCGTAATAATCGGAAGTATAATTACTAACAATTGATAGGAAAGGTTGTATGCATAGTTTTTTAATACTTTCACTATTTCTCATCTCCATTATATCTATATTTTGCATAATTAAAATAACTTTTTAATGCTAGCTAATTAACTAGCCAGGTATATTTCTTAAAACATTTTTTAAATATTACTGTTACTATTAAAGATACAAATAACGTAATGAAGAATCGTAGTACAACCATAAAAATTATTCCAAAAGTTGAAAACATAAATTGAGAATTCAATGAATAACTTATATATAATATTAAATAATTTAATGGATCCGAAAAAATATATATACCTAATCCATTCATTAAAATCAGCTTAAAAAAGTAACTACTACCACTACGCTCTTTCCGAGAAATCAGGTAGGAAATACTATATGTTAATAGAGAACCTAAAATAGCTAATAACTCAACTAATATTTTACTAACTAGTGTGTAAGTATATTTAAGATTAAAATTCAACAAAGTAATCAAAAGAAATACTATAGACAATATCAAAACATAATTTCTTTTTTTACTTATAAATTGATTGTATTTTTCTCTCTTTGATTCAAATACAAATCCCATACTAAAATAAAATAGAAATTGTAACGGGGCTTTAAATAAAAGTGGATCAACTTTATAACTTAAAATATGTAATACATAAAAAACAATAATTGTAGTAAATTTTATTTCTCTTTTTAAGGTAAAAAATGAAATAATAAAAATAATAAATAAAGTAAATAAATACCATAAATGATTATTCCCAATTAAAAACAATTGTCCCAATACTGCTCTAGAAAAAGTTGTATACTCAAAATAATTAGAGAAATATTTTATTGGAAAAACATATAATAAAGTAAAAATAACAAATGGAATAACCAATCGCTTAATCTTCTGTTTTAGAATTAACATAAAATTAATCCATTTATCCCGTTTAACCTGCAGGTAATAGAAAGCTCCAGATAAAGCCATAAACATTGGCATATGAAAATAATATAGAATTTCTCTCACTTTATCAAAAGTTTTATACAAAACTAATGACATATTTTGTTCTAGATATTGTTGATAATCAATCCCTCCATATTTAGTTGAAATTATATAATATGTACTATGGCTTACAAGTACCATTAAGATTGCTACTACTTTTAAAATATCGTATTCCTTTTTCATGTACTCTCTCTATTCAAAATTAAAGCGTAAAATATTCCTATAAAAAGAATAAATAATGGTGTATCTATAAAAATTGCAGTAAATAATAAAATTATAAATAAGAGAGCAAACATTTTGGTATCTATAGAAACACCCTTCTTAATTAGTACACTAATTACCGGATATAAATAGAATATCCCTAGGATTACCCCACCCTGAGCTAAAATAACAAATAGACTATTGCTATATCCTAAGTTCGTACGAATAAGAGTATTCATATTTGATTCAATTGCTTTCAACCCTAACGTCAATCCTGAACCAAAAAAGAAATTAGCTCTCCAGGCTAAAAATCCAGCTATATAATCATCAAACCTAATACTAGCTGAAATTGAGTCAGATTTTTCTTCCCAAACCTGTAACAAAGCATATATAACTATTGGAATTGTAATCAAACTTACATATTTAAATAAAGATTTCTTCAGCATTAAAACTCTATAAATTAATAGTAATCCTATTACAAATATCCCTGTTGTAGAAACTGTTGTCAAAATAGTCAGAGTTAATAAAGATAATCGTTTAATACTATTTTCTAAAAATAATTCCTGAATTATAAGTGCTGAACTTAACATTAAACTCCACATTGGAGCCTCCGTAAATATGCCACTATTTCTAATAATCGTAGTTCCAAAAAAATGAATTCCTTGAGTCTCAAAATATAGATTAAAATAATTTGGTGTTGGAAGTCCACCGTTCCAATTATTTATGACGACATTTGTTGGATGAACAACCTTTAAAATACTTCCAAAAGTCCAAAATATTAAAGAAACTATTGCAAAAATTAAAATAATTTTCACAAAGGTATTTAAAAAATCAAATAATTGGTCATTAAAATTCTTAAACATTAATAAGATAAGCATAAGAGGTGCTATCACAAAATAAAATAATATTTCATTTATTGATAAAGAATTAAATGATATGAAAATGTTAGTAATACATACAACTAAATAAATTAGTACTGTCGTTAAGATTATTTTAAAGTAATTATAATTTATTTTGCTTGATATTAGTTCTAAAACTGTTGCTATTATAACTACTAATGCTAATATTGGAATTAACTTATTTGAATCACCCGTGTTTACATATATAGAATTTGTCGTTATAACAATTAATAACGACATTAATACATCTTGGATACTTTTCAGATTAATTTTCAATTTTATATCCCCTTATTCCGAACTATATTTTTAAATTTAAAATATAAACTTGGAAACAATAAAAATAAACTATATTTCACTTTAAATTTTACAGAAGCTTTAGAATCAAAGATTATACTCCAGTAAAATGAACGTACTTTTTTAACAATATTTCTTAAAGCTTTTGTGTCCGTAGAAGCTGCTGCTTCAGATATAGGAAAAGAACCTCTAACAATTTTTAAATTTAACGCCTTTTCTACACTATTACCATCATAAAATTGTTTTATTTGAATTCTATTATTCTCACCTGCATCAAAAAAATCAAATCGCTTATCTGTAAACTGAGATTGAACGATACTACCAGGACGACGATAATAATGATAAGTAACAACAGGTGAAATAACTATCCTTTTAGCTAATCTTAAATGTTTAGCTACAACGAAAAAATCTTCGTAGATTTTTCCTACAGGAAATGGTCTCATTTCTAAAATTTGTTTTTTATAAAGTTTTGCACATGCAGATACCGTAGCAACTTTATCTTCCAGCATTAATTCTAGTGCTTCTTCTTTTGTAACTATTTTACTAGATTCTAAATTAAATTGTTCCTTGCTAAATTTTTCATATTCATTTGTAGTTTGAACTTTTGTCGAGATTAAATCAGCTTGATATTTCTCTTGAATTAGAGTCAATAATTCAAATGTAAAATGCTCTATATAATCATCCGGATCCAAAAAGAATATCCACTCATTAGTTGCTTTTAACACACCATAATTACGCGCATCTGATAAGCCACCATTCTCTTTATGAAATACCCTAATCCAATCATATTCTTGAGCATATTTATCACATAATTTTCCTGAATTATCAGTAGAACCATCATTTATTAGTAAAACCTCAAAATTTTTATGAGTTTGATTTACTAAACTTTCTATAGCATAATGAAGGTAATCCTCAACATTATATACAGGAATAACTACACTAATATTCATCCATCTCACTCCATTCTTTTTGTTGCTTATTGATTAACGGTTTTAAGATGAGATTAAATATATTTTTCAATCTATAATTTATATAAATTAGTGAGACTGTTTTTTTCGAATGATCATATTTCCATCTATAATGACATTTATGAGCATAACTAAATAATCGGCTCGCTTCCTCGATATTCTTATTCATTATAAACAACTGACATTGCTTGTTGATTAAGTATGTCAATACGTCTTTGACTACTGGTTCTATGTTCTTATCAAAGCGAATTTCCTCATAATAATCGAGAATTTTTTTTGTTACTCTATTGTGATGGTCTGCTTTTTGTTTCATCACATTTAAATTCATACTCTGATCTTTTCTACCTAAGAAATACTGGTAAACATTCAAATCAATATAAACATAACTTTTTACATATTGTAAAGGTAACAAAGTATATTCCATATCAACATAAAAAGTTTTTTCACTTATATTAATTCTAGATTCTTTCAATATAGATGTTTTGTATGTCAGAGCATGCATGGGAATACGTTTGAAAGGTATTCCCTGATATATTTTATTACAATCTAATATATCAGAAAAACGAATCTCTATTTCAGTCTGATTATAGGTATGTTGTTCAGTATAATTTGTAATAACCATATCGACATCTATACCTTTAAGTTCTTCTACTAATTTTTCAAAACTTGGTACATCAATCCAATCATCCCCATCAATAACTTTAAAAAATTTTCCTTTAGATTCTCTTATACCAACATTAATCGTTGACCCATGTCCACCATTTTCTTTATTAATAACTCTAATATTTAGACAACTATTAATAATTAAATCTTCTACAACTTGAAGTGAGTTATCCGTACTACCGTCATTAACAACAATCACTTCAAAATCCGCATAATATTTTTTATCTACTTGTTTAAATGATTCTATGCACTTAGTAATATATTGTTCAATATTATACATTGGTACTATGATTGTCACTAATTTATCGTACATTTCATTCTCCCGTCATTTCTTCTATCAATTCAATCCATTGTTCAATAATTCTCTTTTTATTAAATTTATCAGTATCTAACATCGCATTTCGTGAAAATCTTAATCTCAATTCATCATTTCTAATTAATTCTATTATTTTTTGACTCATTTGCTTTACATCAAAATTCTCAATTAAATAACCATTTTCACCATCTAATATTATCTCAGATGGACCTGTTGGACAGTCAAAGCTAACAATTGGTAATCCATATTGTTTTGCCTCTAAAAGTACTAAGGGTAATCCTTCATAACGAGAAGTCATTATATATATTGCATGATTAGGATAAATGTTCTCTATTCCTTTTACATTACCTTTAAAATGAACTCGTGACAAAACGCCACCTTTATCCAATTCAGTTATCAAATCTTGTTTTATTTGCTCATTTCCCGAACCATATATGTCCCATTCCCAATCTGTAAATTTTGACAAAACTTTAACAGCAATTTGAGCTAAATAGTCATAGCCTTTTTGATATTCCATTCTCCCAACTGTTATAATGCTCTTGCTTTTTTTAGAGTAGGTGAGAATATTATCAGTATCTTCAATCCAATTATAAATAGAAGTAACTTTTTCATTTCTTAATGAAAAGTCTCTTCGGTATCTATTTTTATCTTCCTCAGTCAAAGTTACAATTTTGTCAAAAAACTTTGCTCCAATATATCTTTGTATCTTGCGACTGAACGTGTCTTGAAACTCTAAACTATGATGATCACAAAAGACTGTTTTTATATTTAATCCTAGTGTTGCTAAAAAGATTATAATATTAGTAGCTGGAGCAATAGAAAACACTATATCAATTTCATTATTTATCAAGTATTTTCTCAACTTTATCATAGCAGGAATTATAACACGGCGAACTCTTAAATCACCATAAAAAAACGACTTAACTTCAACATCAAATGATATATCATAATTTATGCTTTTGTCTTCATCTAGTAAAATAGAAATTAAGTATGTTTTATAATTCTGAGATAATTCATTAGCCATATTTATAGCAACTTTTTCGGCTCCACCAATTTTACTTAAATTATACCTTACTATTGCAATTTTTTTCATAACACACCTTGCTCTTACTTTATTATCTTTTTAATAGAGATCACCATAACTAATAAATTAATAAGGAAATAAACTAGTGTAAATAAATCACTTAATTTCAACAATATTGCAAGTAGCATAAAAATTTGTGCAAATCCTGTTATAGAGGTTACATTAAGTGCAATCATTTCTATAATTCCAAAATTCTTTCTACCTTTGTAATGTTCACTATTTTTGTTTCCTACAGTATTTATCGCCTTGTGCATAATCAATCTAGGGAACAAAACAAAAACACCAGATAGTGATCCTAAAATTAAATATGTTTTTTGTGTAAAGAACAATGTTTGACTATAATCACTTGCAATAATTCCCATAGTGAGGAATGATAAATACATTGCAGCATAACCTGCCATGGCATCTATAACACTTCCCATAGGAGAAGTAATTCCCTTGAAACGAGCAACATTTCCATCAACACCGTCAAGTAAATTCCATAAGAAAAAACAAAGCCAACTTAGCAATAGTACAAACTGATTAGAGCTTATTGTTACCAAAGCTGTTCCAATAATTAAAGGTACAATAGACAATATAGAAATCTGATTAGGTGTCATTTTTGTTTTAAGAAAAGGAATTGTCAATATGTATGATAGAGGTCTACCTACATAGAAAGCAACAATGTCTTTTTTTGCTTCTCTTTTCTTTTCTTCTGTCATCGTTTTTTGTTCTATACTTTTAACACTTATCATTTTACACCTCTATTTTATAATTCTATACAGTTTTGGACGCACTTTTGATTGAATAAAACCTAGTAGATGGAGCGACATTTTTTTCGGTAGAATTTTATAAACACTTAATAACTTAGATGGAGATACTTCTTTGTATTCTCCTCTATAGTATTTTTTAAATATTTCCACATGCGCTACCTCACTACTTTCTTGCCAAGGTCTTAGTGATAGAAAACACGTTGTGAAATGGCGGATTGTTATATTCTTTCTTGCTTCTTCTAAATCTTCCTTGCTATAATAATTTACAGGTTGCTTAAAAGTAATCATATCCTCATAAGACATATCTTCAAATATGGTCATAAAATTATATTTCGGAGATAGTGGTTTAAATGAATTGAATAAAACTGCATTCAGAACTCCCTGATCTCCTTGAATTATTTTTCCATTAAAATCCTTGATAACCTTAAATAATTGAGTTTCAACTTGTTCCTTACGCCATCTTTCTAAATCTATAAACATTACCCCGGAATTAAATATAGGTTTATCTTTTGGAATCTTCAAAACCTTCTTATATTCTTTATTAAATACATCTGCAACACCTAAAACAATATTCCCTTTAAAATCAACATCAAACAATTCTTTTAAAGAATTCATTACAATAGTGTCACTATCTAAATATAAAACTTTAGAAATATTTTTCGGAAGAATACTCCCTAACAATAATCTACTGAATGCACTCGCTGAACCTCTGTCTAATTGTAACTTATATGGTATTTCAACATTATCAACCCAACAAATTTTTCTTTGTCCATATTCTTGTGATAAATCATTAATTTTATTTTTTTTTTCATCAGAGACATTATCTGCAATAATCCAAAGATTTATCTTCAAATCATGATTAGTATTATAAAGTGACTTAATAGAAGCGTATAATACGTCTACAAAGTTATTATCTGCTGCATAAACAATATTCATTACTTTTATCCTTTTCTATACATAAAAGAGAGTTTAAGTTCTCTACATACGTAACCTAACTCTCATATCATTTTATTTGAACACCAAAAATAATAATTAGGCTAAATACTTTTACTTCGCTCCATCTTTCATTACTACAACTTTTATTGTCTTCAATAAAATCTCAATATCTTTCCAAATTGTCCAGCCATCTAAATAAGTAACGTCTAATTTTACTATATCATCGAAGTTTGTAATATTACTTCTACCACTAATCTGCCAAAGGCCTGTGATTCCAGGTTTAAAGTTTAGACAACATTTTTATTCAGGTGTATACTTCACATACTCATCCAAGTGGATACCATCGAAAGTATAATCGTAATGAGAATAAAGAGTTTCAATATAATATTTTCTTCTTTTAGGAACGATGACTTCTGAGTTCTCTAATAATTTCTCCACTTCAAACCTATTTAAAATTACATCATCAATATTGATTGATTCATTGTACCCTTTAGTTGTTTTAGTAAAATAACGACGATAATGTACTAAACCCAGATATTCACAATCTAAGTTTTTCCAAGCCCAAAACAAGCCAGTTAATTCACAATAATAAGAGTTTAAATTAGAAATATTTTCTCCTGAATTGTCACCTTGAAATCCTAAATTTTTCTTTCCTTCACATCCTACATGAATTGGTAGATACATATTTGTATCACTGGGCATTTTATATTTTTTATGTGTTGCTACTAATATTTTTATATTTTTTATATTAATTATTATTACCCATTAAAACTGTATAAAATCCCTTCAAAATAAGCAAAAAATCAGTCTTGAAAGATACATTATCAATGTATAATAAATCGAGATCCATTCTGTCAGCAAAAGGCATGTCATTTTTATTTGGCGTAACTTGCCAATAACAAAGCAAACCAGGTTTCACAGACAATCTTTTAGACATCTTTAAAGCAATATCCATTTCTTTACAGGTAAGAATATGATGAGTTATCTCAAACTCTTGTAATGGACGGGGTCCCACTATAGCCATATCACCTTTTATAATATTCAATAATTGAGGTAATTCATCAATTGAAAGTTTTCGTATCACTTTACCGACTTTTGTAGTCATACTTTGAGAATGTTCTTTAAAATTTAGACGATCAGTTTTACCACTATTAATACTTTCCTTTATTCTCTGATCGGCATCTTTATACATGCTCCGAAACTTTATTACTTTGATTTTTTTTCCATTTAAACCAACTCTATCTTGTAAATAGAAAACATCTCCTGGATCTTCTATCCAAATAGCCAGAATCGTTATAGGAATAATCGGTATGATTATCAAGGTAATAAATAGGAAAAACGCCAAAAATCTATCTAAAGTATTTTTTAAAATCAAATACATTTTTAATTAATTATTTCTTCCCATAAACTCCATAGGCTCCATAGCCACCATAAGCTCCGTATTTTTCAACTTCTGTGTTAAATTTATTTAGAACCACACCTAAAAATGAAGTTCCTGTTTGTTCTAACTGTTCTTTGGCCTTTAAGATATCACGACGTTTTGTCTCACCTGCTGCAGTTACTAAGATAGAAGCATCACATTTTTGCGCAATGATGGCAGCATCAATGACCATTCCAATCGGTGCCGTATCGACAATGACATAGTCAAAATACTTACGCAAGGTATCAATCATAGTGGCAAAGTTTTCACTCTGTAAAAGTGCTGTTGGGTTAGGGGATACAGGTCCTGCTTGAATAACAAATAAATTTTCAACATTGGTATCACAAAGTCCATGAGAAAGGTCAGTAGTACCTGCCAGAAAATCCGTTAGCCCAGTAATTTTTTCTCTTGATTTAAAGACTCCTGACATGACAGAATTCCGAATATCTGCATCCACCAATAAAGTTTTATAGCCTGCACGCGCAAAGGCCCAAGCAATATTTATTGATGTTGTCGATTTCCCCTCACCAGGTTTAACAGACGAGATGGAAAGAACTTTCAGATTATCACCACTCAATTGAATATTTGTTCGTAAAGCATTGTAATGCTCTTCTGCTTTTTTCGCAAAATCTAAACGTTTTTGTGCTATTGCTAATGTTGGCATATTTTCTCCCTTATTTTAACTTATTCAAATCTGGAACAATCCCTAGAAGTGCAATCTGCATTACTTCTTCCACGTCTTCTGGTCGTTTAACACGATCATCTAATAATTCAAACAACAAGATAGAAACAACCATCACTACTCCACCTGCTAGGAAAGCAAGCAAAGTATTACGACGAATATTAGGTGATGAAGGACTTAATGCCGGCCTTGCTTCCTCCAATGTTGTCACATCAGATACACGAGTTACAGAAATGATTTTTTCAGCAGCCACTTCACGAAGAGCATTTGCGATACGGCTAGCTTCTTCTGGCTGTGCATTTTTTACAGTAATTGATACGATACGAGTATCCACAGGTACTGTTACCTGAATCTTCTTGCTTAATTCCCTAACTGTTTTCTCTAGTTTAAGATTTGAAATGACTTTCTCAAGTACATCTTGAGAGAGGATGATTTCCTTATAGTCTTTTACCAGATAGGTCCCAGCCTGCAAATCCTGGTTCGTCAACCCTGCTTTTTCCGATTGATTTCGATTGACCACATAAATACGTGTCGTACTAGAATACTCAGGTGTCAGTACAAAACTACTTACACCAAAAGCTATGACAGCTGCTACAATCGCAGTTAGGATAATAGCGATTTTCTTCTTCCAAAGGACTTTAAACAATTGAAAAACATCAATCATAATTTCTTTATTTTCTTTCATGTCAACTCCTAAATAATTTGATCAGATAAGATTAAACGAGGATTTTCAATAAATAATTCTCTCGCTCTTCTTTCACCGTATTGTTTTGAGATAAGTTCATAGGCTTCTTTCATATAAGGGGGGCGTTTGTTCAAATTGTGCATATCACTAGCAACAAAATGAACCAAATCACGTTCAAGAAAATACCTAGCTCGTTTCTTCATAAATTTGTAGTTATCCCCAAACAACTTTGGTTTTAAAACACTTGAACTGTTGATTTGTGTATAACAGCCCATATCAATCAACTCTTTTACCCGTTTTTCGTTATTTTCTAATTCATGATAACGTTCAATGTGAGCAACTACAGGCGTTATCCCAAGCATGAGAACATTGCTCAAAGCAGTATGGATTTCCCTGTAAGGGGTAGCCATGCTAAACTCAATGAGTGCGTATCGCGTTCCATTGAGACTTGGGATCACCTGTTTTTCTAACTTCTCAAGCACATCATGTGTATAATAAATTTCTGCTCCATAGAGAATGGTCAAGTCTGGAGCCACTTCCTTGGCTATCTCCTTAACTTCTTGGAAATTTGTTGCTATTGTCTCCTCAGGAGTTTCAAACATTCCTTTTCTTCTATGTGATGTCGATACAATAGTCCTTACCCCTTGCCTATAGGCTTCTGTCAAAAGTGCCTTGCTTTCTTGCTTAGTTTTCGGACCATCATCCACACCAAATACAATATGCGAATGAATATCAATCATTTTGTTTTATTTTCCTTCCAACACATCATTGATCGCAGCCTTGACTGACTCTAAACTGCTGTCACTTATCTCCATCATGTAAAGATTACTCTCAGGCATGGCGTAAGACGGTAAATCCATACGCCCTGTTCCTTTAAGATCTTGCGAATTGATCTTATAAGTTCCACCACTCTCAAGTTGGGCATTGACCAAGTTTATCATGGTTTCAAGCGGCATATTGGTTTGCACGGAATCTTGTAGCCCCTTAATAATACTGTCATAATTTTTCAAAGCTTCTGTAGAGGTTAACTTTTGCAAAATAGCCACAATGACCTTTTGCTGGTTACGACCACGATCCCGGTCTCCATCTGCCAGAGAATAGCGCTCACGCACAAAGCCAAGAGCGTCTTTCGAATCCAAATGTAATGTACCTACTGGATAATTTTTCCCATTATTTGTATGTGCATTAAATTCTTGGTCATTATAGACGTCAACTCCACCAAGGACATCAATTAATTTCAAGAAAGAGGTGAAATTCAAACGAGCGTAGTAGTTTAAGTCAATGCCGTAGAGATTTTCCAGTGTGTGAATGGAAGCATCTACACCATAAATCCCTGCATGGGTTAACTTATCTTTTTGGTTGTTGCCACCATCTGCAATTGGAACATAGGAATCACGAGGGGTTGTTGTCAAGAGAATTTTTTTCGTTTCGCGATTCACTGTCATAATGATATTGACATCAGACCGAGAAACCGAACTGATTGGACCATAAGTATCAATTCCACTGATATAAACGTTGAAACTGTCACCTTTGACATCTTTTGGAGTTTCAACCGTCTTGGTTAATTCTTTAGTATAGATTTTCTTAATTTTTGAAGCATAGTCTGGATATTCTGATTCGATAATATTTTCAAAGACACTGTTTAGAATGATTGCCTTTGTATCCCCAGCTAGCAGGCTCTTATAGGCCGCAAGATAGGAGCTACTTTCTTCAACTGTCAATTCCTTATTTTGACTCGTCTTAATATCAGCGATTAGCTTTTGAATATTCTCATTATCCGTACCTGTTGGTCCCATCACATTGGTTACCTGACTAATATTATCAATTGGACTATCTGCTAACACCGCAATACTCATCGAATAATTTGAGTAATTCGATGTTGCATTCAAACGACTGGTAAAGCCAATAAACTGACTTACAGCAAAGAGAGAAGTACCATTAATCAAAATACCAAGTAATAATAAAATCAGCGTTAGATTTTTAACTTTCTTGGACCGAATTAAAAAGAAGCACAAGATGGCTAAGGCCACAATTAAGACGGTAACTACTATATTGAGATATCGGAAGGCTAACATATTGTACTTGAAAATCAAAAACAATAAAAAGACTGCTAGTACTGCATAGATAGCTAGTAACCCCCAACTAATCACTATTTTTGTTTTACTCTGACGAGCTCGCTTCGAAGATCTACTCACGATATACCTCTATTATCAATTTTTATTTCATTTTATTATATCATAAAAAATACACTTGTGAGATAAATCCACTGAGGTAAGGCGTTTTCATCTTCTTTCCGAAACATTCTTTTTAATTTGCAAGCAATTACATCAATAAATTTACTATATAAACATTAAAACAAGGTCCCTTACGGAACCTCGTTCATCTTTATTTAACATGCTTTTCTGCTTCTTTTTGAGCTTTTTCGATAGCTTTTTTGCTTTCTTGCTCCCATTTGGCCTTGGCTTCTTCATACTGTTTGGTTGTCACAGTATCTTTTTGCAGTTTCATGTACTTGTAGTTATTGCCATCACCCTTGATACCGACCAGTGAATACCCTCTTGTAAATGGCGTTACTTTGGTTACAGAAGCTGTTCCACCACTTGACATAGCTGACATAATCAGAGAATTGTCAATCATCCAAGCCTGTGCTTCAGCATATTTTTCATAGCGTTTGGCTACATCTTTATTTTCACTATCTGCATCTTTGAGCATCTTGGTGTAAGTATCAAGCCCCAGGCTAGCAATCTTAGCTTTATCTTCCTGAGCATCTAGACCAAAGATCTTGAGATAGAATCCATCCTCTGCATTGAAAGGATTGAGATAAGTTGACGGATCTTGGTAGTCACCTACCCAACCATCAAAGTTCAAATCATAGTCACGATCAGCTGGTGTTGGCGCTAAAAAGGCTACATTATTAAAATCATCTGTTGAAAGTTGTTGAACATCAATGACAATGTTATCAGCACCTAAAACTGACTCAAGAGTCTGCTTAACTGAGTTCATGCCTGTCACAGCATTTTTACTTGTCTGATCAACAGCCACATCCAAGTGAATTGGGAAGGTCACACCTTGACTTGCCAATTCTTTTTTAGCTTCCGCAAATTTTGCTTGGGCTTTTTCTTTGTTAAAATAGGCATCCTGAGCATCTGCTAGGTTTATACCTGACCATTCTGTGCCATAGTTGACTAATTTAGAAGCGACTACTTCTCCAAAGGTCTTGTCTCCAACTTGGACAAATGTAGGAGGCACTAGGGTGTTACGAAGGGTCTTGCTAGCTGCTTCTTCCCCATTTGACTGGGCAGAATAGGCTGTGCGGTCCAAGGCAAAGTTCACTGCTTGGCGGAAGTTTTTGTTCAAGACAGCTGTCTCAGTTGACTTCTTCTGATCATCTGTCGTTTTAGACGTATGGTTGTAAGCCTTACGGTTGACGTTGAAATTGAAATACCAAGAAGTCTTGTCCTGCAAGCTATAGACGATATTATCCTTATATTTCTCCTTGGTCTTAGCAAAGTTAGAACTATTTGGATAAACCCCAGCGATAGAATAAGCTCCACTTTCAAAGTTACGGATGGTCAATTCTTGGTCTGAACCATCAAAATAGGCCAATTTTACATGTTCAATCGATACTTTGTCATGATCATAGTAATGCGGATTTTTTACATACTCGATAGATGATTTTGATGTGAAATCTTTTAACAAATAAGGTCCGCTGTAGAGAATGCTATCTGGAGATAGGGTACCAAAATCTTTGCCTTTTGAATTTAAAAACTCTTCGTTTACTGGGAAAAGAATACTATTGGTTGTTTTTGAATTCCAGTAAGGTTCTGGGCGTGCCAAAGTATACTCAACAGTCTGGTCGTCGATGGCTTTCACTCCAACCTTAGAAAAGTCAGAATCCGCTCCTGTAATATAATCATTCAAGCCCTTGATCGAGTTTTGAATCAAGTCAATAGCCTGGGATTTATTATCCACTGCGTACTTGATACCTGTCACAAAATCTTGTGCCTTGACTGGGGCGTACTCTTCACCGTCAGCTGTGAACCATTTGGCATCTTTTCTCAATTTGTAGGTATAAGTCAGACCGTCGCTTGAAACAGACCAGTCTTCTGCCAAAGATGGAACTAGGTTTCCGTGGTTGTCATTTTCAAGCAAACCATCAACTAGGTTAGTAATAATAGATGTATTATCAGCGTAGTAGTCTAATAGATAGTTAAATGTAGTTGGATTTCCACTAAAGGTTGATGAGTAAGTTTTTGTATCTGAACCTGATTGTCCGCAAGCAGCTAAAAGCAAGGTAGCCGCAAAAGTCAGGCCTGCACTGAGGACACGCTTTTTTGTAGTCATCTTCTTTCTCCTTTATGTTAGTTTTTATAACATAAGTTTATTTTACCAAAATAGTGGGAATTTGTAAAGTTAATTGAATTTTGAGAATGAAAGTTTATAAACCTTGGTTATAAAAAAAACAAAGGATTTCTGCCTTTCATACAGTCCTCCCTTGTTTTTATGCGATTTCAATTTTAAATTTTTCTGTAAAAAATATTTATAGTAATTCCACACAGAAAGCATCCCATGGAGCTAAGATTTGTTTTTCAAAGACTTCTTGAGCTAGGGTGTTTTCAATCAAAACAGATTTGACGTTTCCTTCTACTGTCAAGTCTTGCTCTTCATTGGACAAGTTGGCCACAACTAAGAAACGACGGTCCCCATCTTTACGGATATAGGCAAAGACCTTATCAGCCGTATCAAGCAATTCAAAGTCAGCTCGAATCAGCCAGCTATTCTCCTTACGGATTTGAACCAGTTTCTGATAGGTATAGAAAATAGAATCTGGATTTGCCAGCGCTTCTTGAACGTTGATTGCTTGATAGTTTGTATTGACTGCCAACCAAGGTTGACCTGTTGAGAAACCAGCGTTTTTGCTTTCGTCCCATTGCATTGGGGTACGGGCATTATCACGTCCAATGACACGGACACTGTCCATGATTTCTTCCATCGGAACACCTTTTTCAAGAGCTTCACGCGCATAGTTGAGAGATTCGATATCTTCTACTTGATCCAGCGTTTCAAACGGATAGTTGGTCATCCCAATCTCCTCACCTTGGTAGATATAAGGAGTTCCTCTCATGAGATGAAGTAAGATTGCAAAGGCTTTGGCAGATTTTTCGCGGTATTCTTGGTCATTTCCCCAGATTGAGACGATACGAGGGAGGTCATGATTGTTCCAGAAGAGCGAATTCCAGCCTTCCTCAACTCCTAACTCTGTCTGCCATTTGTTGAAGATTTCTTTTAACTTAGCGATATTCAGCTCTTTTTGATAGTGCCATTTAGGTTGCCCTTCCTGATACTGAAGACCGATGTGTTCGAACTGGAAGACCATAGATAATTCTTGCCCCTTTGGATCCGAGTAGAGCTTAGCAATTTCTGGCGTTGCTCCCCATGTTTCTCCTACTGTTAAGAGATTCTTATCTCCAAAGGTCGCCTGATTCATCTCCTTGAGATAGGGATGGAGCATAGGACCATTATTGACTACTTTCTCGTCAGGAATTTTCCCAATCATGTCAATAACATCCATGCGGAAGCCGCCAATCCCTTTATCAATCCAGAAGTTCATCATCTCATAGATTTTCTGGCGAAGTTTTTCATTCCCCCAGTTGAGATCAGGTTGCTTCTTGCTGAAAAAGTGAAGATAGTACTGACCCGACTTTTCATCGTACTCCCAAGCAGATCCGCTAAAAATAGAATCTAGGTCGTTGGGTTCGTCCCGCCAGATATAGTAGTCTCGCTCAGGGCTGTCAGGATTTTCACAGGCCTCGACAAACCAAGCATGTTCATCTGAGGTATGATTGACCACCAAGTCCATGATGATACGAATATCACGTTTCTTAGCTTCCGCGATCAGTTGGTCCATATCCTCCATGGTCCCGAAAATAGCTGCAATCGCTTGATAATCAGCAATATCATAGCCATTATCATCCATAGGACTGTCATAAACGGGAGAAAGCCAAATCGCTGTGATTCCTAACTTAGCTAGATAGTCTAACTTACTGGTAATACCTGGCAAATCGCCAATTCCATCTCCGTTGCTATCCATAAAACTCTTAGGATAAACTTGATAGACTACGGCATTGTGCCACCATTTTTCTTGCATCTTCTTACCTCATTATTTTAATAATCTGTAGTCTATGATAGCGCTTTTCAGATTTTTGTGCAAGCGTTTGCCTAATCTTTTTGATTCCTTTTTTAACTCCATAGTTTCCTAACTTCCAATTTTTTATTATAATAGAGGTCAGAGGTAAAAAAATGAAAAAACAAGCTTTTAGTTCTGAACAATATTTGAATCTACAGCGCGACCACATTTTGGAGCGCATTAATCAATTTGACGGCAAGCTCTACTTGGAGTTTGGTGGCAAAATGTTAGAAGATTTCCACGCCGCTCGTGTCCTTCCTGGTTATGAGCCTGACAATAAAATCAAGCTCTTACAAGAATTGAAAGAGCAGGTTGAGGTTGTGATTGCTATTAATGCTAGCAATATCGAGCATTCCAAAGCACGTGGTGACTTGGGCATTTCTTATGACCAAGAAGTTCTTCGTTTGATTGATAAATTCAATGAATTAGGAATTTTTGTTGGCTCCGTTGTCATCACACAGTACGCTGGCCAACCAGCTGCAGATGCCTTCCGCAACCAACTTGAGAAAAACGGAATTGATTCTTATCTTCATTATCCAATCAAAGGATATCCGACGGATATGGATCACATTATTTCTCCAGAAGGTATGGGGAAAAACGACTACATCAAAACCAGTCGCAACTTGATTGTCGTAACCGCTCCTGGACCTGGTTCTGGAAAATTGGCAACTTGTATGTCCAATATGTACCACGACCAAATCAATGGCATCAAGTCTGGCTACGCTAAATTTGAAACCTTCCCAGTTTGGAATCTCCCCCTTCATCATCCAGTCAACTTGGCCTACGAGGCTGCTACAGCAGACCTTGATGATGTCAACATGATTGACCCCTTCCATCTCCAAACCTACGGAGAAACCACTGTCAACTACAACCGTGATATCGAAATCTTCCCAGTGCTCAAGCGCATGTTAGAACGTATCCTTGGTAAATCTCCATACGCTTCTCCGACAGATATGGGTGTCAACATGGTTGGTTTCGCTATTACAGATAATGAGGCTGCTGTCGAAGCTTCTAAACAAGAAATCATCCGTCGCTACTATCAGACTGTACTTGATTTTAAAGCTGAAAAAGTTGGCGAATCTGCTGTTAAGAAAATCGAGTTGCTCATGAACGACCTCGGCATCACACCTGCAGACCGTAAGGTTGCTGTTGCTGCACGCCAAAAAGCTGAAGAAACTGGTGGACCAGCCCTAGCCCTTGAATTGCCAAATGGAGAAATCGTCACAGGTAAGAACTCAGAACTCTTCGGCCCTACAGCAGCTGCCTTGATCAATGCCATCAAGAAATCAGCTGACATTGCTAAAGAAGTAAAACTAATCGAACCTGAAGTTGTTAAGCCAATCCAAGGTCTTAAAATCGATCATCTCGGTAGCCGCAATCCACGCCTTCATTCAAATGAAATCCTGATTGCACTTGCTATCACAGCTACAGAAAATCCTGATGCTGCTCGTGCTATGGAAGAACTTGGCAACCTCAAAGGAAGCGAAGCCCACTCAACCATCATCTTGACTGATGAAGACAAGAATGTCCTTCGCAAATTGGGTATCAATGTAACCTTTGACCCATACTACCAATACGACCGCTTGTATCGCAAGTAAAGAGTTCAACCTCTCCACCCTCGGAGAGGTTTTCTCTCTGTCTCAGGAGCCAGCTTTATGTTATAATGAAAGAAGAAAACTGAAAGGATTTACCATGTCAAAAGAAGTTATTGTTGAAAGTTTTGAACTTGACCACACCATTGTTAAAGCACCCTATGTTCGCTTGATTGGGGAAGAAACAGGACCAAAAGGAGACATCATCTCCAATTATGATATTCGCTTGGTGCAACCAAACGAAGACTCTATCCCTACCGCTGGACTTCACACCATCGAGCACCTCTTGGCGAAACTCATCCGTACCCGCATCGACGGCATGATTGACTGTTCACCATTTGGTTGTCGCACAGGCTTCCACATGATTATGTGGGGGCGCCACACCAGCGCTGAAATTGCGGCTGTCATCAAGGATTCGCTCAAGGAAATCGCTGAAACCACTACTTGGGAAGATGTCCCTGGAACAACCATCGAATCTTGCGGCAACTACAAGGATCACAGCCTCTTTTCTGCTAAAGAATGGGCAAAACTCATCCTTGAACAAGGGATTTCAGACGATGCCTTTGAACGTCATGTGATTTAAACACAAAAAAGGAACCAGTTTTTTCAGCTGGCTCCTTCTTTTTTATTCTCAAAATTCTGTCTTAGGCTTTTTCACGAATAACCAAACCACCATCTTCCATATCTGCTTCTAGGTGTTTGGCATCTAGGTGATCCAAATGGAAGTCTGTCACCTTATCCCGAATTTCTTGTTCAACCACGCGACGGAGAGGGCGAACACCCATGACTTCGTCATAGCCTTCTTCTGTGATATAGTCTTTAGCCGCTTGACTGACTACCAAGTCAATGTCTTTCTTAGCCAAGGTTTGGTTGACTTCCGCCAACATCAAATCCACAATCTTAGAAAGGTCTTCCTTCGTCAAGTGTGAGAACTCGATAACTGCGTTAAAGCGGTTGAGGAATTCTGGACGGAAGAATGGTTTCAAACGGTCCATCAATTCTGGTTTGTCCGCATCTTCTGTCAAGTTGGCTTCATAGCCAAAACCAGCATTTGAGGTCGCGATAATGACCGTGTTCTTGAAGTTTACGGTATTTCCTTGACCATCAGTCAAACGACCATCATCTAGAACTTGGAGGAGAAGAGTAATAACTTGAGGATCAGCCTTTTCAATCTCATCCAAAAGTATGATTGAGTATGGATTGCGACGGACGCGTTCTGTCAAGGTATTGTTGTTGTCATCGTAACCAACATAACCTGCAGTTGTACCAATCAATTTAGATACGGCTGTGCGGTCGCTGTATTCTGACATGTCCAAACGGATGATAGCATCTTTCGTTCCGAACATATCAAGAGCCAATTGTTTAGCCAACTCAGTCTTACCAACACCAGTAGGACCTACAAAGAGGAAGCTACCGATTGGACGGTTACCTTCATCAAAACCAGCACGGTTACGACGGATAGCTTTTGCTACTGCTTCAACGGCCTTATCTTGACCAATAACTTTCGTCTGCAAACGATGACCCATATCTTTCAAACGTTCGATGTCCGTAGCCCCCATTTGAGATACTGGAATACCCGTCATACGTTCTACAGATTCAGCCACATCGTTGACACTTGCAGTCACTTTCATATCTTCTGTATGGTTTTCGATTTTCTTTTCCAATTCTGCAATGCGTGTTTTATAGTTTAGAGCTGCTTCAAAATCTTCTGCCTCAACTGCTTTTTCTTGCTTGTCTTTTTCTGCCTCAATTTCACGTTCAACAGCATGCACATCTGTTACAGGATGTTGTGCCGCCAAGTGAGCTGCCGTTACATCGACAAGGTCAATAGCCTTATCTGGCAAGCTACGTTGAGGAATATACTGAACAGAATAATCCACTGCTGCTTTCAAGACTTCATCTGGCAAGATGACATTGTGGTGTTGTTGATAGAGATCACGAATTCCTTGAAGGATTTTATATGTATCCTCTGCTGAAGGAGCATTGACCTTGACTTCGTTGAAACGACGAGCAAGAGCTGCATTCTTCAAGATAGTGTTACGGTATTCGTCTTGAGTCGTTGCTCCAATCACTGTCAATTCTCCACGAGAGAGGGCTGGCTTGAGAATGTCCGCAAGCCCTTTAGAACCACTGTCTCCACCAGTGCTACCAGCACCGAGAATTTGATGAATTTCATCAAAGAAGAGAATGATATTTCCCGCTTCTTTTACTTCATTGACTAAGTTTTGAACGTTTTCTTCAAAGCTACCACGATATTGAGTCCCAGCTTCAAGACCTGAGATATCAATAGAAATAATTTCCTTATTCTTAATAGCAGCTGGAACATCACCATTCACAATGGCTTGTGCTAGACCTTCGACAACTGCTGTCTTACCAACGCCTGCATCTCCGACTAAAACAGGATTGTTCTTGGTACGGCGTGAAAGAATTTCAGATGTCTCTTGAATTTCCTTGTTTCGTCCGATAACAGGATCCAGCTTGCCCTCACGCGCTTCTGCTGTCAAGTTTCGACCTAGTTTCGCAAGGACACCGTCTTGTTTCATACCTGACGTATGTTGTGGCATTTGTCCATCAACTTCTACATTTCCTGGCAATTGACCAGTTGCACGATAGTGAGCAAATTCCTCAGGTGTCACTTCACGTCCATTAATCAAGTAACGTCGATTTTCAGAACTGTATCCTCGCATACCACCCATCAATTGGTTAAACAAATCATCCATGTTGTTAAAATTATTAAAATTGTTGTTCATATTCTTTACCTCTTTTTGTTATTTATTATTACTGATATTGACTATCTTTGACCTTTGTTTTAAAAAATTTAGACTAGCTAAATCACTACTCTACGTACTATTTCTGGTTTTTCTTTTTCAAGCAGGAGTAGACTATCTTTACTTCTGAAGATTTCTAGATTAAACATAGACCCACCTCTTTCTTTTTTACTTTAAATAATACTCTTCGAAAATCTCTTCAAACCACGTCAGTTCTATCTGTAACCTCAAAACAGTGTTTTGAGCACTTCTTAGTTTGCTCGTTGATTTTCATTGAGTATAAGTGTTCTAGTAAGGCTTTCATTTACCTTACGTTCATAATATACTACATTAGTCAGAAAAGGTCAAGGATTTTGACTTTAATTGACCAATATTTTTTAAAAAGCAAAAACACCCTGAAACATCAGGGTGCCATCCTTACATCAAATACAAAATTGCTAGTGTCAAGAGACTTGCTAGAAGTCCCACTCCCCAAAAGAAGAAGTCAACCTTCCACTCGCTCCAAGGATTTCCTTTACCAGACAATCCTCCAAGCTCAAAATGGTGATGCACAGGCGTCATACGGAAAATACGTTTACCACCAGTCATTTTGAAATAACCGACTTGCATCATGACTGAAGTTGTTTCAAAGACATAAATAATTCCGATAATCAAGAGAGTCCATTCTTGGTGGAGAGCCATAGAGATAGCTGCCAGCATTCCACCGAGAGCCAAACTTCCCACATCTCCCATAAAGACCTTAGCAGGCTTATGGTTAAAGACAAAGAAACCAAGCAAACCACCAATCATGGCAAGAATCACTAGAAGGATATCCATCTGACCTTGCACATAGGCAATAACTCCATAGGCTGACAAACTAATTACAACTGAAATACTAGCTAGACCGTCAATGCCATCTGTCAAGTTGACTGCATTTGAAAAACCGACTAGCCAGAAAAGAGCGAAGACAATATAGAAAATCCCTAGATGCACTTGGTAACCAAAGACAGAAAGCATATCGCCACCGCGCTCATAGAAAAGGTAGAAAATGACACCACCTAGAAGCTGAAGAGCCAATTTCTGTTTGGGATTAAGGCCCTCATTGATTTTACGGAAGACCTTGAGGAAGTCATCTAAAAATCCGACAAGTCCATAAAGGACCAAGATGAACAAAATCATTCCCACATTATTGGTCAATTGTTTTGAAAAAAGAGCAAGAAGGAAACTCACCACAACTGCAGCAATGAGGAAAACAAGTCCCCCCATAGTTGGCGTGCCAGCTTTTGCCTGGTGCTGTTTGACATCCTCATGCATCTGCTGGCCTGTAATTTGCGCCTTTCTATAAAATTTGATAAAGGCCGGAATTCCTACTAAAGTTAGTAAAAATGTCACAATTCCAGCACTGATGGAAATAAACATATTAGTCTCCTAAAGTTAATGTAATTTTTTTAATGTCCTTGATAGCTGTGTTAGCACGAACATCTTGCTTCTGCACAGTAGAACCTGAACCTTCAAATACAAGTTCTATATTTAACCACTTAGAAAAAGCTTCTGCGGTTGCTTTTGTCCAACCATACATATCTGGAACTTCCTCTGCTTTATCAGATAAGAGGAGAACTTGCTGGTTAGGAGCAAGATTGGTTCCTTCTTCTACAGATGATTCTTTAATCTTTGTTCCTGTTCCTACAACGATTGGTTGCACAATATTGCGACGTAAGGCTTCCGCCAAATCACCGGGTGAAATATCCTTAATGCTAGGCATGGCATAAGCGCTTTGATTGGTTACCTGATCTAACGTTTTAGCGGTAGATTGGAGGTTAAGGGAATCTTTCATAGCCACTGCCCTTTCCAAGATAGGATTGGCAAATTCCCCCAACTGAATACCTGAATAATGCTCAGGTTGTTGAACCGTCACATAGAGGATAAAATCAGGATTTTCAGCAGGGTTCATCGATACAGCCGAAAAAATGTAATTGGTCGTACCAACTAAGTAACCTCCATTTTTCTCATCGGCAATCTGGGCTGTACCGGACTTGAGGGCGACATTTTGACCAGGAACAGTTACAGTTGGCTTGCCTGTACTGTGGTTATGCATGGTTCCATAAACTGGATCTGTTCCTACCAAAACCATGTTGGTTCGAGTTAGACTGGCTGCATCTTTGGAAACAGGATTTCCTACAATCTCTTTTTGAGATTTCCGAACGGATTGGTCATTTGGGTCATATAAGGCACTGATAAATTTAGGTTCTAACATGACTCCATCGTTGGCAATAGCCGTGAAGGCACGAATCATTTGCGTCTGGGTTACTGAAATCCCTTGTCCAAATGAACTCTGAGCAATATTTACGATATTGTCAGCCGGAAGTTGACCTGCATATTCATCCGTCAAACCAAAACGAGTCGGAACACCAAATTTAAAGCGATTTAGATAATCAAGCCATGTAGCATCTCCCATCTTTTGCTCAAGAAGCGTCATCCCAACGTTACTTGAGAGAGCGAACCCTTGAGAGAAAGTCATCATTCTGCCACCGGTCAATCCTTCATTGACGTCCCAATCTCGGATAGTAACATCTGCTACTTTTAACTCACTACTATTGAAAACTTCTCCTCCTGGGAAAGTGTTATTGTCAATAGCAGCAGCGAGCGTCATAACCTTCATGGTTGACCCCGGCTCATAGTTACTTTGATAGAGGATATCACGCCAGACAAAGTCCTTAGTGATTCCTTCCTTAGTATCGGCATCGAAGGTTGGTCTCTGCGTCGTTGCAAGAATTTCCCCTGTTTTAGCACTAACCAAGGTTGCTGTCATATACTTGCCTTTTACTTTCTCTTGAAAGGCATTCATCTGGGTCTCCATGAAGGACTGAAGGGTGCTGGAAATCGTTGTATACACATCCTTGCCATCTACCGTTTGCTGTGAAACTTGTTCTGTTCCAGGGACAATATTACCCAGACGATCTTTTTCATAGGTAATAATGCCATCTTTCCCTGCAAGAATACTATTCAAGGAACTCTCCATCCCAGAAGTTCCCAGTAAACTCTTGCTACCATCCTCATTTTCATGGAGTTGGGCTAAACCAATAAAACTAGAAGCGAATTGTCCATTTGGATAGCTTCTGTTTGGGCTAGTTGTAAAGTCAATCCCTTCAACACTAGCGTCTTTTAGATCCTTTTTAATAGCCATCATATTGGCATAGGTAATTCCATTTCCTTTTGCACCAAAAGAAACTTGAGTCAGATTCGGTTGAGACAATTGTTCTTTAACATAAGCCTCATCCATATCCAAATACTTATGGAAGACCTCTGCTACCTTATTAAACTGGGCATCTTCTACATAAAGAATTTTACCCGTTGCTGATTTGTATTTTTTATCAATAACAGCATAGACATTATAGGAAGTTGCATCCTCGGCAATCGGGACTCCATTTCGGTCATAAATAGTCCCACGTTTGGCAGGGACTGTACGGGTTATTTGGTGAACTTTCTTAGCCTCTTTGACTAGATCCGTTCCAAATTTACTACCACTCCCGATAATAACAGCAAAATTGACCAAAAAGACAGCGAAAAGTACGACAGCTAACAAGCTGATGTACTTCCCCACTATTTTACGGTTTTCTGCTGGAGATTTACGGTTTCTAATCGCAAATCGGGTTATTCTTTTTGTCCACTTCATATCTTACTCCGCTGATCGAATATTCTCGTTATTCAATTTTAAGTCCTTAGAATTTGCGATTTCTTTCAAGCGTTCTGCCCTCAACAATTCATTTACCTCTTGTTTGGCATCATCGAGCTCTGTCTTCTTCTCCTCTATCTGCGCATTGATTTTTGTCAGATCATTTTGTACTTGTAGGAGTCGGGTCTGCATAAAGATAATACTCAGCGCCAAAACGAGAGCTGTAAACGCAGTGGAAAGATAAAAAGCCTTCTCCACACGGGAGAATTTTTTTATACGATTCTGCAAGAATTGACTGGTTGTTTCTTTCTTATCTACCATTTTTTCCTCTTACTTGTGAATTTTTCTGGCCACGCGCAACTTAGCTGAGTGCGAGCGGTTATTGGCTTCTAATTCTTCTGCACTTGGCAAGATTGGCTTACGGGACACCAATTCCATCTTGGGCTTGAGATCATCTGGGATGAAAGGCAAGCCTTTTGGAACTTCCACCGTTGAAGCTTCCTTGAACAATTGCTTGGTCAAGCGGTCTTCTAATGAATGAAAGGTAATCACTGAGATTCTACCATCTAGAGCCAACATGTCCATAGCCTGCTGGATAGATTCATCTGCCACTCCCAGTTCATCGTTAACTTCAATTCGAATAGCCTGGAAAATCTGCTTGGCAGGATGGCCCTTTTTCTTGAGTTCCTTGGCAGGTTTAGCAGACTTGATAATCTCTGCCAACTCAGTCGTTGTCTCGATTGGCTTGACTTCCCTAGCTTGTTCAATCTTACGCGCAATCTGTTTAGAGAATTTATCCTCACCATACTTGAAGAAAATACGAACCAAGTCATGATAGTCATAGTGGTTCACCACTTCATAGGCTGTCAGACTAGCATCCTGATTCATGCGCATGTCCAGTGGCGCATCCTTTTTATAAGAAAAACCACGCTCACGCTGGTCCAATTGAGGACTAGAGACTCCCAAGTCATAACAAATTCCATCAATTTCCTGAACACCAGCTTCGCGCAAACGTGCCTGTAAATGACGGAAGTTATCCTTGATAAAAGTCACCATCCCCTTTTCAATGTAGGGTGCCAAGCGTTCTTGCGCATTGTCAATGGCATTCTGGTCCTGGTCAAAGGCATAGAGATGGCCTTTTTCACTTAATTTACTTAATAAATATTCGCTATGGCCTGCTCCACCCAAAGTCGCATCAACGTAGATACCGTCAGGCTTTACGTCGAGCATATCAATCGTTTCGTGGAGTAAGACCGTTACATGATGAAATTCTTTTGTCATATCTTATCTATTTTACCACAAATCTGACTAGCTTGCACTAGTCAGACAAATAGGCCAAAAACAAGTAAGATTTCTTTAAGAAATATGTCAAATATGCTTGACATTCGCTCTATAGAAGAATATAATATAGTCAAATATATACGACATAAATCAGAAAGGAGAACAGATGAATCGTGTGAAAGAATTTCGCAAGGAACTGGGCATTTCCCAGCTCGAACTCGCCAAGGATATCGGTGTCTCGAGACAAACCATCAATATGATTGAAAACGACAAGTACAATCCAACCCTGGAACTCTGTCTCAATCTCGCCCGCAGCCTCCAAACTGACCTCAACAGTCTCTTTTGGGAGGATAATTTTTAAAAAAGGAGCCAACTCATGAAAAAAGAAACCTTCACTGAAAAACTCATCAAACGCATATACGGAATTTCTGGCCCTCTCGACGAACACAAACGACGCGAGGCTGATCGTATTGGCAATCAAGTCTTTATCATCCTCTTTTATCTGATGACGTTTGGGAATCTCATCCCCTTCGTCCTCGCTTATAAATACCCGCAAATTGTCGCTATCGGCTATCCAATCATTGTCTTTATGATTTCCATGATTTCTTCTCTCTATGTGCTCTCCCAAACCAAAAAAACAGGCATCACAGCTATTGACCCAGATATGCTGAGCGAGAAAGAAAGTAAGCAACTACACTACCCAGGTCTGAAAGCAGGTTTGTTTGTTGGTCTATTGATATTTTTTATAACACCTCTTCTCCATATACTGCTAGGTGAGAGCCAGGACTATCTTCAGTCTCTTCTCACTTTTAAAAATATTTTTTCAAGTATTCTCCATTCTTTCTTCTTCGGAGTGATTATACAAATTATCATCTCCCGTCGCATTGAAAAAGCTAAGAAAGATCAAGATGAGGATTAGGAGGTGCCTTATGAAAAAAGAACAGAAACAGTTACGTTATCCTGGTCTGAAAGCAGGTTCGATTTATGGAACAGTGATATTTTTTATAATTCCACTCATTGATACCCTAACAAGTGAAAATCCAAATTTTATCACTTCTCTTCTAAATACAAAACATATTTTTAAAACTATACTGGGAGCTTTCTTTTTCGGAGTGATGATGCATATTATCGTCTCACTTCGTATTGCAAGAGCTAATACTCTTCGAAAATCAAATTCAAACCGCGTCAACGTCGCCTTGCCGTACTCAAGTACAGCCTGCGGCGAGTTTCCTAGTTTGCTCTTTGATTTTCATTGAGTATAAAAAAGACCAGGATTAGGAGGTACCTATGAAATCATTACTAACTTTACTTACCTATCATCTTTTGTTCAGTTCTCTGCTCATCTTCATCATCATTTCAGGGAACTTGCCAATCAACGAGACATTCCTCGTGCTAGTCTTTATTCTAGCCCTTAACAAAGGACTGACTTATCTAAAGATTGACTCCCCAAAAACTCGCACACTTAACTTAGCACTATACTTTATGATTCTATCTTTACCACAACTGATGCTCATCTCAAGCGGTTGGAAATAT
>CAURTM010000004.1:0-53122 GCA_963527735.1 uncultured Streptococcus sp. | reverse complement strand
TTCGGGCGTTTTTTGCGCTCTATCAGCAGTTGGACCGTTTTAAGAATGCGGCTGGCTTGCATACCAATGCGATTTACGGTTTCCAGTTGATGTTAAGTCATTTATTGGAGCGGGTTGAGCCAAGTCATATTTTGGTGGCTTTTGATGCGGGAAAGACGACCTTCCGGACAGAGATGTATGCGGACTATAAGGGTGGTCGGGCTAAGACTCCTGATGAGTTTCGTGAGCAATTTCCCTTCATTCGTGAGTTGCTCGATCATATGGGGATTCGTCACTATGAGTTGGCTCAATATGAGGCAGATGACATCATTGGGACGCTGGATAAGCTAGCAGAGCAGGATGGTTTTGATATTACCATTGTCAGTGGGGACAAGGACTTGATTCAGCTGACGGATGAGCATACGGTGGTTGAGATTTCCAAGAAAGGTGTGGCTGAGTTTGAGGCCTTTACGCCAGAATATCTTATGGAAAAGATGGGCATTACACCGACTCAGTTTATCGATCTCAAGGCGCTCATGGGTGATAAGTCGGATAATATCCCTGGGGTGACCAAAATTGGTGAAAAGACGGGTATCAAGCTCTTGCTGGAGCATGGTTCGCTTGAGGGAATTTATGAAAATATCGATGGGATGAAGGCTTCTAAGATGAAGGAAAATCTCATCAATGATAAGGAACAGGCCTTTTTGTCAAAAACACTGGCGACCATTGATACCAAGGCACCGATTGAGATTGGTTTGGAGGATTTGGTCTATAGTGGTCCAGATGTGGAAAATCTTGGGAAATTCTACGATGAGATGGGCTTCAAACAGCTCAAACAGGCTTTAAATGTGTCGTCAGCTGATGTGGCTGAGAGTTTGGACTTTACTATTGTTGACCAAATCAGTCAAAATATGCTGAGTGAAGAGTCTATCTTCCATTTTGAGCTTTTTGGTGAGAATTACCATACGGATGATTTGGTTGGTTTTGCTTGGTCTTGTGGGGATAAGCTTTATGCTACAGACAAGCTTGAGCTTTTGCAAGAGCTGATTTTCAAGGACTTTTTAGAAAAAACACCTCTGAGAGTTTATGACTTTAAGAAGGCCAAAGTTCTCTTGAATCGTTTTGGTGTGGATTTGCAGGCGCCTGCTTTTGACAGTCGTTTGGCTAAATACCTCCTTTCGACTGTGGAGGACAATGAAATTGCGACCATCGCTAGTCTTTATGGTCAGACTTATTTGGTTGATGATGAGACTTTCTATGGTAAAGGTGTCAAAAAGGCCATTCCTGAACGCGAGAAATTCTTGGAACATTTGGCGCGTAAACTTGCTGTTTTGGTCGAAACAGAGCCTGTTTTACTTGAAAAACTCAGCGGAAATGGGCAATTAGAGCTTCTCTATGATATGGAGCAACCTCTGGCTTTTGTCCTTGCTAAGATGGAAATTGCTGGGATTAAGGTTAAAAAAGAGACCTTGCTTGAGATGCAGGTTGAAAATGAGCTTGTTATTGAAAAACTGACTCAGGAGATTTACGAACTGGCTGGTGAGGAGTTTAATATCAACTCGCCTAAGCAGTTGGGCGTGCTTCTTTTTGAGAAGTTGGGCCTTCCTCTAGAATATACCAAGAAAACCAAGACAGGTTACTCGACAGCGGTGGATGTGTTAGAGCGTCTGGCTCCTATTGCACCAATCGTTAAGAAAATCTTGGATTACCGTCAGATTACTAAGATTCAGTCTACTTATGTGATTGGTTTGCAGGACTGGATTTTGGCTGATGGCAAGATTCATACTCGCTATGTGCAAGATTTGACCCAGACTGGGCGTTTGTCTAGTGTGGATCCAAACTTGCAAAATATTCCTGTACGTTTGGAGCAGGGCCGTCTCATTCGTAAGGCTTTTGTGCCTGAGTGGGAGGATAGTGTCCTTCTCAGCTCGGACTATTCACAGATTGAATTGCGCGTTTTGGCGCATATCTCTAAGGATGAGCACTTGATTAAGGCCTTCCAAGAGGGGGCAGATATCCATACTTCGACAGCCATGCGGGTCTTTGGCATTGAGCGTCCTGAGGATGTGACTGCAAATGACCGTCGTAATGCCAAGGCGGTTAACTTTGGAGTGGTTTACGGGATTTCAGACTTTGGTTTATCTAATAATCTGGGCATCAGCCGTAAGGAAGCCAAAGCCTATATTGATACCTACTTTGAACGCTTCCCAGGTATTAAAAACTACATGGATGAAGTGGTGCGTGAGGCGCGTGATAAGGGCTATGTAGAGACACTTTTCAAGCGTCGTCGTGAGTTGCCAGATATCAATTCGCGCAACTTTAACATTCGTGGTTTTGCGGAGCGAACGGCCATCAACTCTCCTATCCAGGGTTCGGCGGCAGATATTCTCAAGATTGCCATGATTCAGCTGGATAAAGCCTTGGTTGCCGGTGCTTATCAGACTAAGATGCTGTTACAAGTGCACGATGAAATCGTCCTTGAAGTTCCTAAATCTGAACTGGCAGAAATGAAAAAATTGGTCAAACAAACTATGGAAGAAGCCATTCAACTCAGTGTTCCCCTTATCGCAGATGAAAATGAGGGGGCGACCTGGTACGAGGCTAAATAAAAAGGGGGCTAGTCCTCCTTTTTTGTAGTAGAATTCTGCAAGCCTTTTCAAATTGTGCTATACTGATGAAAAAGGAGGATTTCTATGAGTCAAGAATTTATCAATCCAAGTGATGGCGTGATTCGTCAGTATCTCGCAACGAGTAAAACCCTTGCTGTGGTGGGCTTGTCTGACCGTGAGGAAACAACTAGCAATCGAGTGACCAAGGAAATGCAGGCTCGGGGTTATAAAATTATCCCAGTCAATCCCAAGGCGGAAGGTGGAGAAATCTTGGGTGAAAAGGCTTATGCCAGCCTAGCTGAGATTCCTTTTCCTGTAGATATTGTCAATGTTTACCGTCGCAGTGAGTTTTTGCCAGATGTGGCGCGTGATTTTCTCAAGGCTGATGCTAAGATTTTTTGGGCACAGCTAGGACTTGAAAGTCTAGAAGCGGAAGAAATCTTGCGTGCTGGTGGATGTGATGATATCGTGATGAATCGTTGCATCAAGAGAGAACATACTCGTTTGATTGAGGAAGCATAAGAAAAAGGTAGCTGATGGGCTACCTTTTTCTTATGCTCAATGAAAATCAAAGAGCAAACTAGGAAACTAGCCGCAGGTTGCCCAAAACACTGTTTTTGAGGTTGCAGATAGAACTGACGAAGTCAGCTCAAAACACAGTTTTGAGGTTGTGGATAGAACTGACGAAGTCAGTAACCATACCTACGGCAAGGCGACGTTGACGTGGTTTGAAGAGATTTTCGAAGAGTATTAGAAAATGCCGATAAGGGTCTGCATACCAAGACTAGTGAGGATGATGGCAATCCAGCAGATGGCTCCGAGAATAATGGATTTTCCGCTGGATTTGACCATAGCTACCAGATTGGTTTTGAGACCGATAGCACTCATGGCCATGATAATGAGAAATTTGGAGAGTTGTTTGAGAGGGGTAAAGAAACTACTGGATACCCCGAGAGAGGTCAGTAGGGTGGTGAGGAGAGATGCAAGGATAAAGTAAAGGATAAAAAGTGGGAAGACTTTTTTCAGTTGTAGGCTTTGCTTGTTTTCTTGTTGGCGACTTTGCCAGTAGGAGAGAAAGAGCGTGATAGGGATAATGGCCAAAGTACGTGTGAGTTTAACAATGGTTGCAGACTCGAGGGTATTGCTTTGGTAAAGACTGTCCCAAGCGCTGGCGGCAGCCGTTACAGAGGAAGTGTCGTTGACCGCAGTCCCTGCAAAGAGGGCGAAGCCTTCATTGGATAGATGAAGCCAGGTGCCGAGGGTTGGAAAGATGAGCGCAGCCAAGACATTGAAGAAAAAGATAACGGAAATGGCTTGGGCTACTTCCTTTTCCTTAGCATCAATAACGGGCGCTGTCGCTGCAATGGCAGAACCACCACAGATTGAAGAACCTACTCCAACCAAGGTAGCCAATTTTGTATCCAGTGCAAAGAAGCGCTGGAAGAAATAGGCAATAATCAGAGCTATTGAGATGGTGGACAGGATGACAGGGAGTGAAGATTGTCCGACTGCGAAGACTTGCGAGATATTGAGACCAAAACCAAGCAAGACAACAGCATACTGGAGCAATTTTTTAGAACTAAAGGTCAATCCAGCATCCAGTTGTTTATAAGACGAGAGAAAGGGATGTAGGAGCATGCCTATGAAAATCGCAAATACAGGCGCGCCAATCACAGGGAAGAATCCTCCTAAGTACCAAGATACGATAGAAATGAGAAGGCAGGCAAAGATGCCTGCTCCATTTTTTGATAGAAATGACATAAAAACCTCCAAATAGAATCTGTTACTATTATAGACCTATAAACAGGAAAAGTAAAATAGAAAGTGGAACTAACAATTATTTGACAAGTAGTGCTAATTATGGTATAAACTGCTCACGGTTTCCTAGTCCCTTGAAATCAGTGGGTTTCTAGCATGTCTACCAAAAGTGAATACGAGATTGAATACGACTCTACTTTTAGCTGGAGCGAATGAAATCCATGAGCTGATCAACGACTTCAAAACGTTGATTATCATTGATGTGGGTATACATATCAAGGGTGGTTTGAACATTGTTATGACCTAATCTGTCTGAAATGATTTTGGCTGTAACACCTGCTTCAAAGAGGAGAGAGGCGTGTGTGTGCCTGAAACCGTGAGGAGTGATTTTTTTGACATCCTTATGTTCACAAAAGAATCTTCTAAGTCTCTCTTTAACAGCTGAAGGCGAAATCCATCCTCCAAAACTATTCGTAAAAATATAATTCGAATCATGTTTGCAAGGCACACTAGCCCGAAAATATTCTTTTATCTGCTGACGTTTCCAGAATTTTAATACATTTAGAGTTTCATCATCTAAAGTGATAACCCTCTTACTCATTTTGGTTTTAGGGTCCTGAACAGTTTGTTTTTTATTAACAACGACAGCTGTTCGAGAAATGCTTAATCGTTTATTTTCAAAGTCAACATCTGACCACATGAGCCCAAGAGCCTCACCACATCTCAAACCAGTAAAAGCTAGTAAGTGATAAAAGGTATACTCTACAGGCTTACAATCTACTCTGCAAACTTTAAGAAACTCCGTTAGCTCCTGTTTTGTATAGTGGTTCTCTTTGGCCTTTAAGGGCCTATTTTTAGGCTTGATAATCTTGTCTAAGGGATTTGACTTAATGATGTCAATAGAAGTGGCATACTTGAAAATGCGGCTGATGACAGAGTAGTAATTGGCATATAGGATATAGCGATTACTTAACTTGATAGCAACCTTCTGACAATAAGCTACACTGATCTGCTGGATTTTCATATCTGTAAAATACAAGTCAATCATAACATCAAGTTTCTTCTTAACATTCTGATAGGTCGTTGGCTTTACAGTGCTCTTATAGCTATCAAGCCACAACTCAGCGACTTCAGCGAAAGTAGGATTCTGGAAATCTTCATTGTTTGAAAAACCATTCTCTTCGACATCTAAGAGAAGGTCACGTTCGGCAGCCTTTGCCTCTTTAATGGTTTTAAAACCACGGCGTGTTGTCCGTTTTTCTTTTCCAGTGGCAGGGTCTATGCCCAGGTATGTTTGAAAGAGATATCTAGTCTCTCCTTTTTTTGTAATATATTTTTTTATCATAAAAAAGTCCTTTCTTTTCGATTGCTTGCCCGCATAGTTGAAAAGGTATAGAACTTATGATAAACTATAGTTGTATTTTTTTATCATCCTTTCCATTGCTTGCTTGATGGAAAGTCAAATCCTCACACTCAAAGTTTTGCGATGGCGAGTGTGGGGATTTTTTTATTGTACGATGATTTCACCAACAGGGATAATATCTTTTTGTTTTGAAGATTTTGCGATTAGATCATATTGGTCAGCAGATTTTTCATAACCAAGGGAAAGAGTAGTATTGTCGTCTGGTAACTTTTTAGCAAATTCAGAAATAGCCATACGAATCAAAGTGATTGCATTGTTTTGGTCAGTAGTAGCAGAATTAGAATTAACTGCATCTAGAGATTCTTTTGCGCTATCCTTAGCCGTTCCAGTTAGCAAAATCATGATTGTATCATGCGGTTCGGATGAATCTGAATCGATTACATCGTTTTTAATTTTTACGCTTATTGCGCCAGTTGATTCAGGATCTAATTTTGACTTGATTTCAGAAATTAGATTGTCGTATTTACTGTTATCTACTTTGGCTTTTGTGTTTGTTGAAGTAGTATTTTTTTGTTCCGTTTTTGGTTGCTCAGTATTATTTTTTGAGGTTGATTGATTATTAGAACATGACACTAAGACTGTAGTACTAAGCAAGATAGCTGATGTTATAAGTGCTTTTTTCATGGATATTCTCCTTTATTTTCTAGCCAACCAGGGCTTTGTATTCTTCCTTAACCATAACCTCTTCAGCTATGGTTTTTAAATTGTACTTTTCCATAAAGACCAAGTAATTAAATATGGTCTTATCTTCAGCGATATCTAGTTCTGCTTTCATGAGATGATGAATCATGTTGCGATTTGCTTCCAGTTCGCACTTCTCACGGAAATTTTCGTAAATATTTGGCGAATGGTTGCGATGTCCTATTTCATGCAGAGCGACCTGAACCCTTTTATCTTCAGAGATTGCGTCGCTTAAAAACATTGTTTTTAAATCAGGTATATAGAATGCCTCGTCAGGAAAAAGAACATCTTCAAATATGTGAATTTTGATACCTAAATTATAGGCTAATTCCTTTTCTGTCATAAATTATTTATCCTTTTCGTAGATAAATTTCGATAATATTCTGGATTGCTTTCTTATCTTCATCTGATAATGGTTTACCATTGAAGCGCATAGCAGTCGAAGCGAGTTCTTCAACATTTACCTCTTTGCCTTCAAAAAAGAATTGCTCTTTTGAGTTGGCAATATTTGGGTTATCAGTACGTCCAAGCAGGTAGTCGGTGGACACGTTGAAATAGTCGGCGATTTCTTGTAATCGTTCGGAGCTGACCTTTTGTCGCTTTAAAGAATACAGAGTGTTTTTACTGTATCCAAGTTTTTCTTCTACTTGATTTAGAGATAAGCCTTGTTTTTTTGCTAATTCTCTAACTTTTTCAAATGTCGGAAACATTGTTAAATCAACCTTTCTAAGAGATTGACAAAAAATATTTAAATTATTTGTTTAAAATTGTTGACAAAATTAAATAAATAATTTAAAATAGTTTTTGTAAGTAAGTTACAACTAAAAAAACAACTAAGAAATAAATTATAAAAATGTTTTGGCGAACGGTATTTATAGATTTATTAGTGTTTTTATTATGCTTTCATTTTAAATTATTTGTTTAAAATAGTCAAGCGAAAAGATAAAAAATAGTTAAAATTTTAGTTGTTTCTTATTTACAAATTAGTAAAGAGGAGGGGTATATATGCCAGATATCGCAAACGGTCGCGAAAGAGTTAATGCTTTCTTAAAAGAGAAAGGCATTAAAAAAACAACTCTAGCGGTTGCTTACGGCTTTAAGCGACAGGAAGTGACAAACATTCTAAGCGGAACGACAAAAGGTCCACGAGCGAACAGTTTCATTCTTCAGGTTATTGAAGATTACGGGATTGAGTAGGAGAAAGGAGATGAGACCATTACGATATCCGTATAGTGGACAAAGAAAAAAGCCTATCGAACAAGTGATAGACTTTACGATAGACAAAGACGCTATTCTCCAGTGGGCTTCTCTAATTTCCCAATCGAAACACCCAGTATCTGGTCTAAAAATAGACAAACATATGGCATTTTGATTGGTCCACCGATTGAATTGGTGCGAACTTCAACATCTACTAAAAAGATTGCTGTTGGATTTTTTTCATCGTATTCAGAAACTCGAAGATCTTTTATTACTTGAGCAATCGCAGATACGTCAGGATAATCATCGCTATCAGGATTATAAGGTTTGCCAATATATTGCCCTGCAGCTGTTTGGATTATCAATTTATGACCTGTATTTTTAGCAATAATCCCATGCGTTAGTAGAATGTCATATTTTTCTAAGTTGTTACTCACAGCATTCCTCCTTTCTATTTAAATTTTTGACTAAAACGGTGAGAGGTCCTAGTCAAGATTATTATAGCAATCGAGGAGAAAAAAACATCAGTCTCAAGACTGATATAGGAGTCTGAATGGAAGATAAAATCATTGAACTTGCTGATCACTTCATCAGCGAATCTACAACGTACAGAGAAGCAAAAATAGCGTGTGAGAAGCTATTTAGACAAGTCAGCCATGAGATAGAACTCAGGGCTATGGAAAGTAAGACAGTTTGACAACAACGCAAAAAAGCACCTAACAGAAGTCAGGTGCATACTTAAATAATTAAAACCATTATATCACAAAAATGCTTGCCCGCATAGTTGAGAGGTTGTAGAAAATGGAAGGTATAACGTTACAATTACGATTGGACGGCGAAAGTGCTGAATTGTTCACAAATCAATTATTGGCCTTTGCTGAAAAGCAGGTCAAGGAGCAGTTAGAGAATGAACGCATGCCAATCAATCAACAGGCTTTGATGAAGAAGTTCGGCTTCACTCATGGCTATGTTAAGCAGTTAGAACGTAGAGGGTTAAGATTTCGTAAGCAAGGGAAAGATATTATGTATGATGTCAATGATGTTTATGAGATCTTGGAATTAGAGAAAGAAGTACGAAAATTAAGAGCATAAGGAGAGAAACAAATGTTTGAACCACCGATTTTAGACCAGCTAATGGGGGTTGGAGCCTTGCTGATTGGATTTGCAGGGGCTTGCCGTCATATCAAATTGCAGGAACAACGAGAGGAAGAAGAGAGACGAGAAGAGCAAGAATTTGCGTCTATGATTATTCAAGGGTATAACCATGCTTACGAACGTGGTAGAGAGGCAGAACGCCAAGAAATCCGCAAGAATATCCGTCGTCCATTTCCTGGATTTACCTATGACAATGAACCGCCTGTAGGCTTGCGCCCAGAACCTCTGGCATTACCAGAGCCAAGGAGAGTACGATATGCAAATCGTATGGGATAGACAAGCATGGGATTTATCCACTTGCAAGCGTCGAGAGAAGATGCGTGACCTTGAAATGATGGCGCATATGCAACATGAAATCGATGATCTCAAGAAACAATTGCAACAGGAACAATCTTTGAGAAAGAGATTAGAAGCAGAGAATTTTCAATTAAAACTAAGGAGAAAATAATGAACAGAAAATATAAAACCAAAGGAACACAAGAACCAACACCACGTATCAGAGTAGCTCGCGAACACTATGAGCGTATTATAGACCTCGCGGATGAGTGCGATATGAAATTGATTGACGTTTTAAACCAGCTACTTGATTTCGCTCTTGAATATGCGGAAGTTGAAGAGATTCAAATACCTGTCAAATCTTTAAGAGTTGGAGGAGAAAAAGATGGTAACGATTAATAAATTAGAAATCGAAAACGTCAAACGTGTTAAAGCGGTCAAATTAGAGCCATCAGCGACTGGTTTAACCATTGTCGGTGGAAATAACAATCAGGGGAAAACAAGTGTGCTGGACGCGATTGCTTGGGCGTTGGGTGGTAACAAGTACAAGCCTAGCCAAGCTCAGAGAGAAGGCAGTACAATTCCGCCTAGCTTAAAAATCACGCTATCAAACGGTTTGATTGTGGAGCGTAGTGGAAAGAACAGCACTCTCAAGGTCATCGACCCGAGTGGCAACAAGGCTGGTCAAAACTTGCTGGATAGCTTCGTGGAAGAACTGGCTATCAACTTGCCGAAATTCATGGAGCAGACTAGCAAAGAGAAGGCTAAAACTCTGTTGCAGATTATCGGAGTTGGTCCGCAATTGGTTGAACTGGAAATGCAGGAAAAATCCAAATATGACGAGCGCCACGCAATCGGTGTGATTGCTGACCAAAAGGAGAAGTTCGCAAAAGAACAACCTTACTACCCAGATGCACCGAAAGAACTAGTCTCTATATCTGAGCTTATCCAACAACAACAGGCTATCCTTGCTACGAACGGCGAGAATGCTCGCAAACGTCAGAATTTGGTATCTATCAAAAATCAACACGACTCAGCAGCTGCAGAGGTTGAACGATTGGAGCAATTGCTGGCCGATGCCAAAGAAAAAGAAAGTCAGTTAGCTCAAGACTTGGCTATCGCGAATACCGATGCTATGGATCTTCTCGATGAATCAACTGAGGAGATTGAAAACAACATCGCAGAGATTGACGAAATCAATCGTAAAGTGCGTGCTAATCTGGACAAGGATAAAGCAGAAGAAGATGCCAAGGGTTATCGCGAGCAATACAAGGAACTTGATAATGTGATTGCTGACATCCGCAAGCAGAAGACAGACTTGCTTACAAACGCAGATTTACCGTTACCTGGTTTGTCCGTGGATGATGGCGAATTGCTCTACCTTGGACAGCGCTGGGATAACATGTCTGGTAGTCAGCAACTACAGGTAGCGACTGCCATCGTGCGTAAGTTGAAGCCAGAATGTGGCTTTGTGCTAATTGACAAGCTAGAACAAATGGATCAGCTGACTTTGCAGGAATTTGGCGCGTGGCTTGAGCAGGAAGGATTGCAAGCAATCGCGACACGAGTATCAACAGGAGATGAATGTAGTATCCTGATTGAAGACGGGTATAGCGTAAAGCCAGAGGTGGCACAAACACCTAAAACATGGCAAGGTGGATTTTAAAAATTAAAGGAGAACAATCATGAAAAAAACAGAAACTTTTATCGTATTTCGTAACAAAAAAACAGGTGACTTTTTATCGAAATATAAAAGCAAAGAACAAACTCTTGCTTATTCAGCAGAATATACAGAAGGATTAAAACGTGCTGCTAAAAATGAAGTTGAAGCGACAAAAATACAAATTGAAGATTTTACAAAACTAGCGAATGCATTAAATTGTGAATTGCTCGAAGTGACTGCAACGTATGAGCTTAAAACACTTGACGGTGAAGAACCGGAAGATTTAACAGATAAAACCGAGAATTCAAAATCTGAGTCGTTCAAAAAGTTTATTGCTATGTTGGCAAATGGATTGGAGGATGACTAAACATGCAAATCACAAGAGGAAAACGGGCACGAGCTCAAAAGGTAGTTATCTACGGTCCTGAAGGAATTGGCAAGTCTACGTTTGCAGCCGAATTTCCAAATGCTGTCTTCATCGATACAGAAGGTTCGACAGATAACATGGATGTGGCACGACTCGACAAGCCGACCAGCTGGACCATGCTCATCAATGAGATTGCTTTTATCAAAGCAAATCCGACAGAGTGTGGGACGCTCGTCATTGACACAATCGACTGGGCAGAAGCTTTGGCAGTTAATTACATCTGTTCGCAACATGGTAAGCAAGGGATTGAAGATTTTGGCTGGGGCAAAGGTTACACCTATGTCCAAGAAGAAATGGGACGTTTCTTGAATAGCTTGTCTGATTTGGTTGATATGGGGATCAACGTGGTATTGACTGCACACGCTCAAATCAAGAAGTTTGAACAGCCGGACGAGATGGGTTCTTACGACCGCTACGAATTAAAGCTCGGTCAAAAGACAGGTTCTAAGACAGCACCACTTGTAAAGGAATGGGCAGACATGGTTCTATTTGCCAATTACAAGACCTTGGTCATGACGACTGATAACGGCAAGAAGAAGGCGCAAGGCGGTGAACGTGTAATGTATACCAACCATCGGCCAGCGTGGGATGCCAAGAACCGACATGGGTTACCCGACGAAATGCCATTCCATTATGCTGGAATCGCTCATATCTTTGCGAGTCAACAAACGCAACCTATTCCGCCACAACCTCCAGTAGCCCCAGCACCTCAGCAGACCGTACAGCAAGCCCCTGAACAAGTTCAAGAAGAATTGCCTCTCGATATGTCGCAGGTAGCTGAAAAGCCTCAAAATGAAGCTCCTGGCACACCACAGGCAACGCCTGTACAATATCACACGAACTTGCCAAAGAGTTTGACGGACCTCATGTCTCAAGGTAACGTGACAGAAGAAGAACTTCAAAAAGTAGCTTACATTCGCGGGCATTTTCCACTAGGGACTCCTATTGAAAGTTTTCCGACTGATTACTGGGATATGATTGTCGCTCATTGGCAAGCTACTTTGGAAGTTATTGAAAACCAAGTTAGAAAAGAACCGGAATTACCCTTCACGATGTAGATTTTGGGAATTAGAAATCATTGCAAGATATAATCAAAAATTTAGAAAATAGAGGAAAAACAACATGACACAACAACAATACAAAAACTTTGAACGCGAATTTGAATGGGAAGATACGATTGAAAAAGACTCGGAATACGTCCTACTACCTGACGGTTTATACCACTTTACAGTAATCGGTATGGAACGCACACGCCACACGCCAAATCCACAAAATCCCGGAAAATTGCCAGCGTGTAACAAGGCTATCGTCAGCATTAAGATTGTAGCTAACGAAGGCGAAACCGAATTGCGTCACAATTTATTCCTACACAGCTCGACTGAAGGAATGCTATCTGCTTTCTTTGCTGCAATTGGCCAAAAGAAAAAAGGTGAACCACTTCGCATGAACTGGAATACCATTGTCGGTGCAACTGGTATATGTAAAGTCGGAACCCGACAATACAATAACAACAATTACAACGAAGTTAAGTCTATGCTCTATCCTGAAGATGTTGATTACACAAAAGTATTGAACCAACAACCTGGACAAACAATGCAACAAAGCTATCAGCAACCACAACAGTCGAATTTTGCACAACAACCACAACAGCCACAAGCTGGATATCAAGCTGGGCAATTCTAGGAGATAAGGCATGCAATTAAGACCTTATCAACAGGAAGCGCGGGAAGCTGTTCAAGCTGAATGGGCTAAAGGTCGCAAGCGCACGCTCTTAGTATTGCCAACAGGATGCGGAAAGACGATTGTGTTTTCCAAAATTATCGAAGATCAAGTGAGAGAGGGCAAGCGTGTACTTGTCCTTGCTCATAGGTCTGAGTTGTTAGAGCAGGCTAGCGACAAGCTCAAGACTGCAACAGGGCTTGGCACAGCACTAGAGAAAGCTGAGAATACTTCTATCGGTTCTTGGTATCGAGTAGTCGTCGGATCAGTCCAGACCATGCAGAGAGAGAAACGATTACGACAGTTTCCGCCCGACTGGTTCGATACGATTGTAGTCGACGAAGCACACCATGCTATATCAGATGGTTACCAGCGTGTGCTTGGCTATTTTGAGAAGTCAGATGTATTAGGGGTTACTGCCACACCAGACCGTGGAGATATGAAAAACCTTGGGTCTTACTTCGATAGCCTTGCTTATGAATATTCGTTGGTACAAGCTATCAAAGAAGGCTACTTATCTAAAATCAAGGCTTTAACAATTCCGCTCAGCTTGGATTTATCAAATGTCAGCATGTCGGCAGGCGATTTCAAGGCAAGCGATGTCGGGACTGCACTAGATCCATATCTGGAACAGATAGCGGACGAAATGGTCAAGCAATGTGCAGACCGCAAGACAGTCGTATTCTTACCTTTAGTTAAAACTTCGCAAAAGTTTCGTGACATCTTAAACTCAAAAGGCTTTCGTGCCGCTGAAGTCAATGGAGAGTCCAAGGATCGTGCAGAAGTCTTAGAAGATTTTGAGAAGGATCGCTACAACGTCCTTTGTAATTCTATGCTATTGACTGAAGGCTGGGATTGTCCATCAGTGGATTGTGTAGTCGTGCTAAGACCTACTAAGGTACGCGCCTTATATAGCCAAATGGTGGGACGTGGGACTCGCTTGCATCCAGGAAAGGAAGAATTACTCTTGCTAGACTTCCTCTGGCATACAGAACGCCACGAGTTATGCCGTCCAGCTCACTTAATCTGTGAGACTCCAGAAGTTGCTCAGAAAATGGTTGAGAACATGGAAGAGCAAACTGGTGTCATGCTTGACCTTGAAGATATGGAAGTGAAGGCAACCGAGGACGTCGTCGCACAGCGTGAAGAAGCCTTGGCCAAACAATTGGAAGAAATGCGCAAGCGTAAACGCAAACTAGTAGATCCATTGCAATTTGAAATGTCTATCCATGCTGAAGACTTGTCGAACTATGTACCCAATTTCGGATGGGAAATGGCGCCTGCTAGTGATAAGCAAATTAAAGCTCTTGAGAAATACGGCATCTTTACTGATGAGATTGGAAACGCAGGTAAAGCGAATCTATTACTAGATAGACTTAACAAAAGACAACAAGAAGGCTTAACAACACCTAAGCAAATCAGATTACTCGAAAGATATGGTTTCAAAGATGTGGGAATGTGGCCGTTCGAAGAAGCTAAAAATATGATTAATCGCATAGCGGCTAATGGTTGGAGAGTTCCGACAAGCGTACGACCAGCTGAATATGTGCCGGGGTGATGTATGAAATTTTTGGATCTATTTGCAGGAATTGGTGGATTTCGTCTTGGAATGGAATCCGCGGGTCATGAATGTGTTGGTTTTTGCGAAATTGACAAATTCGCAAGAGCTAGTTATCAAGCTATACACGACACGAAGGGAGAACTAGAATTACATGACATCACAACAGTATCAGACGAGTTTATTCGAGGAATCGGACGTGTGGACATTATCTGTGGAGGATTTCCGTGCCAGGCTTTCTCGATTGCAGGAAACAGACGAGGATTTGAAGATACTAGAGGAACTTTGTTCTTTGAGATTGCAAGGTTCGCATCTATTCTCAGACCTAAATATCTATTCCTTGAGAATGTCAAAGGACTCCTCAATCATGAAAACGGAATTACGTTTGAGACCATTATCTCAACCTTGGATGAATTGGGGTACAATGTGGAATGGCAAGTGCTTAACAGCAAGGATTTCGGAGTCCCCCAAAATCGGGAACGTGTGTTCATTATCGGACATTCTAGAAGATACCGTTCCAGATTCTTATTTCCTCTCAGTGGAGAAAATCAGCCAACTAGTAGCCAATCAGTCATAAAAATTGGTAATGTAAATCCATCTGGAAATGGCATGAATGGAGAAGTCTATCAAGCTGACGGCCTAGCTCCTACACTCACAACGAACAAGGGAGAAGGGCAGAAGATAGCCATAAAAAGTAATACTATAAAACAATTTGGGGTATTGCAACCCAATTTTAATCAATGTGGGGTGGTTTACGAAACAGACGGCATCGCACCAACTATCAGAGCCTATCAAGGCGGAGGACTTGAACCTAAAATCATTCAACGAGGTCATGGTTATAATCAAGGCGGAGAACATGACATCGCTCCTGCTTTGACAAGTAATAGCTATCACGAAAACAATCATTTATCAGATGGATTTCGAATCCGCAAGCTAACACCTAGAGAATGCTGGAGGTTACAAGGTTTTCCAGATTGGGCTTTTGATAAAGCTCAAGAGGTAAATAGCAATTCTCAATTATACAAGCAAGCAGGAAATAGCGTGACAGTCAATGTGATTGAGGCGATAGCAAAGGAGTTAGGATGAAAGGAAAGTTTATTTTAGATAATTGCCTTGATGTAATGCGTCAATATCCAGATAAATATTTTGACTTGGCTATTGTAGACCCTCCATATTTCAGCGGACCAGAAAAAAGAAAATACTATGGTCGAAAAGTCAGTCCGATTGGCGTCAATAGGCTTTATGGCGAAACCTCAGAGTGGCAAATTCCAAACAGAGATTATTTTGATGAACTTTTCAGGGTATCTAAAAATCAAATCATTTGGGGTGTGAATTATTTTGATTATCCTTTCGGACCCGGCCGTATCGTTTGGGATAAAGTTAATGGCCAGTCAAGTTTTTCAGATTGTGAGATAGCATACTGCAGCTTACATGATAGCACACGACTATTTCGCTATATGTGGAATGGTATGATGCAAGGTAAATCAATCTCTGAAGGCCATATACAACAAGGGAATAAGTCCTTGAATGAAATTAGAATCCATCCAACGCAAAAGCCGGTTAATTTATATATTTGGCTATTACAAAACTATGCAAGTGATGGAGATAAAATCCTAGACACACATGTCGGCTCAGCAAGCAGCCTAATAGCTTGTGAAGAAATGGGATTTAACTATGTAGGTTGCGAATTAGACGAAGATATTTTCAACTCAGCAAAACAGAGACTTGAAAATTATAAGTCACAAATAAAATTATTTTAAAGGAGAAAACAGTGGCAGAGAATGATTTTAATTTGTTGCCGTTGCTGGATTACATCAATCCTGCCACGGTAGACTACCAGACATGGATAAATGTGGGCATGGCCTTAAAACACGAAGGCTACACGGCATCTGACTGGGATAACTGGTCACAAAATGATAGTCGATACAAGAAATTTGAGTGCTTCAAGAAATGGGATACTTTCAATGAACAAGCAGGAACTATCGTGACGGGTGCGACGATTACCCAACTTGCGAAAGAAAACGGCTGGGTGTCGCAATCCAGTTACGATAGCGAGAACGCGCATGAGTTAGGCTGGACCGATACAATCGACCGCGACTATCGTGTCATTGATAAGGACTGGATTGAAGGAAAGGAAATCCACGAGCCGACAGTTTGGAATCCAGTTCAGGAGATTATCAAATATCTTGAAACACTCTTCGAAGCTAGCGAAAATGTTGGTTATGTGACTGGATGTTATCCAAAAACTGACGACGAAACAGGCGAGATTGTCAAATGGCTGCCAACCAAGGGAGCTTATGACCGTACAGCTGGTGAGTTGATTCAGCTCTTACAAGAATGTAATGGCGATATTGGTGCAGTGCTAGGTGACTATCACGAAGAAGCTGGCGCATGGGTTCGATTTAATCCTATGGATGGAAAAGGCGCTAAGAATGAAAACGTGACAGATTTCAGATATGCCTTGGTTGAATCCGACAGTATGCCAATCGATAAGCAGAACGCCATTTACAAAGAACTTGAATTACCGATTGTTGCCTTGGTGCATAGCGGAAACAAGTCACTACATGCCATCGTGAAAGTAGACGCTAAGAACTACGAAGAATACCGTAATAGGGTTGATTATCTTTATAAGATTTGTCAGAAGAACGGAATCGTCGTTGATACACAAAATCGAAATCCAAGTAGATTATCACGTATGCCAGGGTTCATAAGAAATGGCCAGAAGCAATTTTTGGTAGATACGAATATCGGTAAGACCGATTGGGATGAATGGTATCAATACATCGAAGATTTGAACGATGATTTACCTGATCCTGAAGGATTGGCTGATAGTTGGGATAACTTGCCAGAGTTAGCTCCTGAGTTGATAAAAGGTGTCCTTCGTCAAGGTCATAAGATGCTGATTGCTGGACCGTCTAAGGCCGGCAAGTCATTCGCATTAATCGAGATGTCGATTGCAATTGCTGAAGGCAAAAAGTGGTTGGGTTGGGATTGTACTCAAGGTCGTGTATTATACGTCAATCTGGAGCTAGACCGTCCATCTGCCTTACATCGCTTCCGTGACGTTTATCAAGCTATGGGATTACCACCTAAAAGCATCAAGAATATCGATATCTGGAATCTACGTGGGAAAACTGTACCGATGGACAAACTGGCGCCTAAACTCATTCGTCGAGCTTTGAAAAAGAACTATATCGCAGTCATCATCGACCCGATTTATAAAGTTCTGACGGGTGACGAGAATAGCGCGGACCAAATGGCGCACTTTACAAATCAATTCGACAAAGTAGCGACAGAGCTGGGTTCCAGCGTTATCTACTGCCATCATCACTCTAAAGGGGCTCAAGGTGGCAAGAAATCTATGGACCGCGCTAGTGGTTCGGGTGTATTCGCTCGAGATCCTGACGCGCTTATCGATTTGGTCGAGCTGGAAGTATCAGAGGAATTACTTACTCAGAGACTGAACCAGGCAGCGTGCGAAGTATACAAACAGGCTTTGCAAGAGCGAAATAATGCCTATTACCAGCAGAATGTCGGACTAGATGATCTATTAAGTCCAGCTCAGATGCGGATGCACTTTGAAAAAGGTATTTCAGATGTCATGGCTCGTTCTCCTTATGTAGACAAGCTCGAAGAAGCTCGCAACAAGATTCAGATAGCAACTGCATGGCGTGTGGAAGGTACACTTCGAGAGTTTGCCAAATTCAAGCCAGTGAACATGTGGTTTAGTTATCCAGTACATACACTTGATGAATCGGGTGTGTTGGCGGATATTAAGCTGGACGATGATAGACAAAATTATCAAAAGAAAGCTGCTGCTAAGGCTCGTGAAGGTCGGAAGACTAAAGAACAGAATTTAATAGAACGAAATGCAAAATTAGAAGAAGCTTATAGTTTTTACGATGACGGTTCAACCCCTGTTACTGTAAAAGATATGGCCGAGTATTTAGCTATTGATGTAAGGACTGTTAGGGAACACATCAAAAAATATAATGGACTTGATTTCAATAACGGTTTGGTTTTCAAAATCAAACCAGAAACGGATACGGATATGGACGGATAATACTGACGGATAATCTCTTGATTTTCTTAACATTATCCTAATCCGAATGTAGATATTATTAAATAATTATCCGTATCTCTAAAAATCATCCGAAGACGGATATTATTAAGAAAATTCCTAACATTATCTGGATACGGATGGGGTATACCCCAAGTATGGGGAGTGTTTTGGATTGACTTGCGCGAAAGTCGAAGGCAAGGAGAGATTGGGCGACTAAGCTACGCCCAAATCATCTCCCTGCCACCTTTCGACTAATGCCAGAATGAAATGTAAAAAAGCGATGATAAAATAAATATGTATGAAAGGTGAAATAAAAAATGCGTGTAAATATTTTTAAAAGTAAATTTAATGAAACGGATTTCAATCCTACTCCAGAAAATGATGTAACAGCTATTGAAGATTTTGAAGATGCCATCAATGGCTATTTACGTGATTTAGAAAGAGAGGATGTTGAAATTATCAAAATAGGATTCAAATTCTTTGATGATGGTCGTGCAATTGCTATAGTTGTATCAGATTAGTAAAGAGGTAAAAATGATTGAATTCTTTTTACCGATGGAAAAAATACCGACAACAACTCATCAACAGAAAAAGGTAAACACGAGATTTGGTAAGCCAATATTTTATGAGCCAGAGGATCTAAAAAATGCCAGAGCGAAATTTGAAAGCTTGCTTGCCCAGCATGTTCCTCCTGATAAATTTAAAGGAGCGATTCGTCTGACAGTTAAGTGGTGTTTCCCTCGTATCAAAAAAAGCTATGATGGTCAGTACAAGACCACGAAGCCAGATACAGATAATTTACAGAAGTTGCTCAAGGATTGCATGACGAAACTTGGATACTGGCAAGATGATGCTCAAGTGGCCAGCGAGATTGCTGAGAAGTTCTGGGCTGACACAGTTGGGATCTATATCAAGATTGAGGAACTACCATGAGAATTGACTATATTGATTTCTTTAGCAGACAAATTCCAGAATGGATGTCGCGTAGCAATCAGAAGAGTCAAGAGGTCGGTTTTGCTTCCGACGCTTATTGGTTATGGGTGGTGTCGTCTATCGGAGAAATTTGCAAACAATACAATGATGATGAGCTGGTGACGGAGCAATTCGGTCTACTCTTTAACTGGCTAGAAAAACAAGCAGGATAAGCCATGAAATATAGCAAACAGACAGTCATTGAAGGACTGAAACGCACAATCGAGCAAAACGAAGAGAAGATAATCGAGTATTCGAAGCCGTGCGATGCACGCAAGAGACGGATTAGAGAGCTGGAGCGTGATTTGTTGAAGAAAAAGAATAAAGAATTGAGACGGAAAGTGGAGGAGTTGAAAGATGAATATTAAGGCATTGATTAAGAAGTACGAAGCGGTTGAATGTATTGTAGGTATTGTTAGCGGAAAAACTATTCTAAAAACCGTTCTAAAAGACTTGAAACAACTAGACGAACCAGAAAAAGTCAAAGTAAAGCAGTTTGTGGCGGATTGGTATGAAGAGAATAAGGATGATTTTGAAACAAGTTTGTTTCAATGTGTCTATGAGCTTTTTAAAAAGAGTAACGATGAAGAGTTGAACGAATTTGAAAAATGGGTAATTGATGAAAATACAAAACCATTTCAAACCCTCGTCAACATGCACCAATTCGGCTACGAGGTCGAGGAAGAGAAGAGATATGAAGTGATATTGTGCAATGGACAGTCGTTGAAAACTGTGTACAGACAGGGTGGCGATCATCTTGATTTTAAAATAGTGTATGGCGATCTTGAAAGCTTTACTAGAAAGCGATTAGAAGAAGCTGGATTCGGCTGGGTGTTCGATTGCCCATGGATTGAGATTGAGGAGGTGGAGTGATGATTATCAAGAATTACAAATATGATTATTCAAGTGGCAGAATACGCTACACAATTGATGTAGATGGCTATGAAACAGCTATGGAACATACAAAGACAGAATACGGAAGTGTCCAAAGGGATGATATTGATAATTTCTTAAGTACGGTTGAGGAATACGACTTTCAAGAAGCTGAGATGATTGAAGCATTCGTTGATTTTCAAAATGATTTGCTTTTATATGGAATTGATTTTGAATTGAAAAATGATGTGCAGTGATGAAACGACCAAACAGATACCCTTACACACGAAGTCAATGGGCTGAAGAAACTGTTAATCACTATACATATAAAAGCGATATTTGCTATACAAGTCACATTTTAGAAAATAGACTTACTGGAGAAATAAAGAGAAAGGAGGTGGAGTGATGGCAGATGAGCAAAATATTTTAGAGACACAATTGATTTTAGGTAAGCAAGTTTTAGAAATTGTATTGGATTTGCTAAAAGACGATTTCAAAACAGGGGTAGTTTTGCCCTTAAACATAAATGATCACGGATTTACAATTACAGTAGAAAAGGAGGTCGCGGATTGAAACGATTCATAGCAATCTGGATTCTGCTATCTGCTGGATTAAATATTTGGCAGAGCATCCACATTAAAAAACTAGAAGAAAAGCGCCCGATTGTCGTTTATAAAGCTGATAATCAAGGCGCAGAAATCAAAGGCAGAGTCGTTCACAAGGAGAAGATTGGCGATCTGTATACAATCACTATTAAAAATTATGGCATTTTCGTAGTCACGCAAACAAGATACGAATCATTGAGGATTGGAGACGAGGTGAGATTATGAGACCAAAAAGATATCCGTATTCAGGAAAAAGAAAAAAGCAAGAAAAACCGTCGCCAATGTTTTCTGCACGACCAATTTTTAACGAGATTCCAATTGTGGAAGAGGTCAAAGTTGATCTCGGAGTCGAAGCTAATGTTGAACGTTCATATCCAGAAACGATAATACATTTAGATATTTCTGGATACGGGAATAGAGTGCATTCAGTACATCGTTTCCCTGGTATCTTACTGACTGTTGGTGAGTCAATACAACTAAAGATGCTTTTCTATAAAAGACTTAGAAATTTTACCGCAGATCGTTTTTTGACCTTTAGAGAATCTGATTGGGGGTTCCTTATCAGCGATCTGGTCAATGAATTTGTGCATTAAAAAAAGCCAAGACACTCTCTGTCTCAGCTAAATTCCTAATAAGACTATTATATCACAAAGGAGATAGAGAGTGAACAAGGCTAAAGAGCTATTGAAAGAATTACAAGACCTTGACATGGACATCCAAAGCCGTATAGATGAAATCAATGAGCTTGAGGCAGGTTTGCTCTCAAGTCCTAAGTGGTCAGGTGTCAAAGTCCAAGGTGGACAGACTAGAAAAGTTGATGATGTCTATACTCAGTTGGTAGTGATGAAAGAGGCTATAGAGCAGGATACTAAAGAGGTTATTAACAGAAAACTTGAATTAGGTAGAGTGATCAATAAGTTAACAAATCCGAAGCATCGGACAATTTTGAGAATGACATATATTACTAAAACGTATATTGAGGATATTTGTGATAAGTTATCAATCAGCAAGAGCTCGTATTACACCATGCGTAAGGTTGCTATTGAAGAGCTGGAGGCAATTTTGGAATAATTTGGAATTTCTTGAGTTATCTTGAGAATATCTTGAGAATATCTTGAGAATATGTGTTAATCAAAATAATCTTGATGTGCACTGTAATGATAATCTGTTAGAATGGTAGTGTCAAGAATTGAAAAGAGAGGTACCTGAAATCAGTGTGTCGTAAAGGACATTGAGGGTTCGAGCCCCACCCTCTATTTCGTTCATTGACGTCTCCTTTATACTTTATTATATTTTTCCGAGGTTTCGGCCTCGTTTTGGCGGTGACAGGCAAGTGGTTTCTCTCCTATGTTTCCCTTGGTTCGATTCCGGGCATCGCCGTTAAAGACTACAAAAAATAAAAAAGGAAAACTTTCAAAATGATTACTAATTAACACGCAAGGTAGTAGTCGCTTTGCATTTTTAGGGCTTAGCCTAGATAATCTGTGGTAACTCAGAAAAAGGATGTTTTTAAATCTATCAAACATCCTGCCAGCAATGGTCAATCTAAGCAATTTAATCTTAACTATTTCAGCTTTGGAATAGGTGGGCGAAGTTAAAGCAGGGAGATTCCAACGGCAAGGTGCTGAGGAAATGCAAACGTGGCAGTTTGGCTGTGAAACGAGTCTATAAGAGGAAAGAGGTATTTGGTTCGAGGTGCAACAAGAGCTTAATACCATATCTTACAAAAATTGGGCGCCTCCCAAAAGTATGTAAGGTGAGTCGATTGTCCGCAAAACAATCGATAACAAGCAGGCGCTGTGCATTTTGTTCTTCAAAAGAGAATGAAACACATGGCGATGCGTGTCTGTGATAGATGAAAGATGATTTTTATATTTTAAAAGCTATTCAAGATAGAAAAAACTCAAAAAAAGCAAAAGTCATCGCCCGTCACAAACGAAAGTGTACTTCGGCAATTAGATTGCCTACTCAAGTCTCGCAAGGATGAGAGTAAAGTCAAAGAGTAAAGCAGCTTAGACTTTTAGCGGGGTCTTCGTTAATTGAAAAATGGCTTAGTAGTTTGCGATGTAAGGAGTGATTGGTCTAACCAATCGTGCATGAGTGATACAAGTAGGAATATTTGTGGACAAGATAATAAACTATAAGTTATCAAAAGTCACTCGCTTAAAGCAGTAGTCTCATGCTGGCTAATGGATATATGGTAGACGGATTAAGTCCTGTTTAGGAATTGAGACGTCACAGGTTCGAGTCCTGTCGTTCCAATTGCGATTTTAATTCGCAGTGAGAGGTCTTGAAAAGGTCACACATTGTGTGGTTTTTTTGATTTTTTGAAAAAGGTGGTGATGGAAAATTGAGTGGATTGAGAATAAAACAGAAGAGATTTGCAGATGAGTACATCATCTCAGGTAATGCGACGGAAGCTTATAAAAAAGCAGGTTATCGTGTTTCTAGTGATAGAGTGGCAGGCGTTGAAGGGCATAAGTTACTAAAGAATCCTAAGATTAAAAGCTATATAGATGAACGACTGAAACAACTTGATTCTGAGAAAATTGCAGATCAACAAGAAGTACTTAGTTATCTAACATCAGTAATGCGAGGAGAGACGCAAGAACAGACCTTGATAAGCATAGGAGAGTTAGGTCAAACGATTACGGATATTGATGTCGGAGCAAAAGATAGAATCAAGGCAGCTGAACTCTTAGGAAAACGTCATAGGCTTTGGACAGACAAAGTAGAGGCAGACGTTTCTGGAACGGTGGTGTTTGCGAATGAGTCAGACATACCAGATTAAACAGAACGATATTGTTGTTGACCTACCAAAAACAATAGGCGTTGGGTACGGACAGTTTTGGCGCTCAAGACATCTTTATCGTGTTGTAAAAGGGTCCCGTGGTTCGAAGAAGTCCAAGACAACTGCTTTAAATTACGTTGTACGTCTTTTGAAATATCCCTGGGCGAACTTGCTTGTTATTCGTAGATATTCGAATACGAACAAACAATCTACCTATACGGATTTTAAATGGGCGTGTAATGTGTTGGGCGTGACTCATTTGTTTAAATTCAACGAGTCTTTGCCTGAAATAACTGTAAAAGCGACTGGGCAAAAGATTCTGTTCCGTGGTTTGGATGATGAACTCAAAATCACATCTATTACAGTTGACGTTGGTAGTCTTTGTTGGGCATGGTTTGAGGAAGCGTATCAAATTGAAACTGAAGACAAGTTTAGTACGGTTGTTGAATCAATCCGTGGTAGCTTAGACGTACCTGATTTCTTTAAACAAATCACAGTCACATTTAACCCATGGAACGAGAGGCACTGGCTCAAACGTGTCTTCTTTGATGAAGAAACGAGACGAGCTAACACATTCGCTACTACGACTACTTATAAATGCAACGAGTGGCTGGATGAAGTCGATATCAAGCGTTATGAGGATTTATATCATACGAACCCCAGACGTGCTAGAATCGTCTGCGATGGCGAATGGGGAGTTGCTGAAGGTTTAATCTACGAGAACGTGACTGTCAAAGAGTTCAATAAAGATGAATTACTACAAGATTCATCTAATAAATTATGTATTGGTCTTGACTTTGGTTTCACTCATGATCCAACCGCTTTGTGTTGTTCGCTCATAAACGATACAACGAAAGAGATTTATGTTTTTGACGAGGCGTATAAAGTCGGATTGATAACTAAAGAAGTTGCGAAGATGATAAAAGACAAAGGTTATCATCGCTCACGGATTATTGCTGATAGCGCTGAATTACGATTGATTGAGGAATTAAGGTCAGAACATGGCATAACTCGAATTAAAGAGAGTCGAAAAGGTAAGGATAGTATCATGGCAGGCGTATCCAAATTGCAAGGATACGCTATTTATGTGCATCCAGACTGTAAAAACATTATGGATGAATTTTATAGCTATTGTTATCAACAAGACAAAGAAGGAAACTGGTTGAATAAACCAGAAGATAAAAATAACCACTTGATGGATGCTTTACGTTATAGCCTTCAATGTATCGAAGGTGGCAAAGCAACCGTCCGCAGACGTTCTGATTATGGCCTATAGAGAGGAAAGACATGTACCAATATTTAACCTATCCACGAGATGGATATGATGAGGGTTCTTTGAAGAAAGACCTGATTTACAAATTGATAACGAAGCATAGCACTGAAGGCTCACGTTTGAAGAATTTAAAAAGCTACTACATGGGTGAGCACGCTATCTTAGAACACACAAGACGCAACGTAAACGCACCGAATTACAAGACGGTAGCCAATCATGCCAAGGACATCGCTGACACGGCTACGGGCTATTTTATGGGCAATCCTATCAAGTACAATAACACTGCTGACGGTGATATCGATGAACTACTTACAGCCTTTGACGGTGCTGAGATTGACCAAGTAGATGCGCAGAATGCTTTGAACATGGCTATCTATGGTCGTGCTTATGAGTACATCTATGCTAAAGAGGGATTGACTGAGTTGGACTCAACTAGTATTGATCCAGAAAATACTTTCATGGTATACGATGATAGCATTGAGCGGAAGCCCTTGTTTGCGGTCTATTACTATCAAGTCAAGGATGATACAAAAGACACAACTAAGTATCAGGCTGAGGTCTTTACAGAAAATCTGCACTATCACATGATGCTGAGAAGTACAGATTCAGGAACAACTCAGAACGAGCAAGTAGAGCCTCACAACCTTGGTCAAATCCCGATTATCGAATATCGCAATAATCACTTTGCGATTGGCGACTACGAGCAACAAATCAGCTTGATTGATGCTTATAATTCTTTGATGGGTAACCGTGTCAATGACAAGGAACAGGCAGTAGAGTCTATCCTAGTCTTGTATGGTACACAGTTAGCAGACACTCCAGAAGACGCTAAGGTAGCGATGAAGATTCTTTCTGAAGAAGGTCTTTTGGAATTGCCGGGCGATAGTGCAAGGGCTGAGTTCTTGAAGAACACGCTGGACGAAAGTGCTACTGAAATCTTGCGTACAGCTCTGAAAGAGGATATCTACACATTTAGCCATGTGCCTAACTTGACTGATGAGAATTTCGCAGGGAATACATCTGGCGTAGCCATGGAATTCAAGCTGATGGGCCTTGAGATGATTACCAAGACCAAGGAAGCGAATTACAAGCGTGGATTGCGTCAACGGATTGCGATTTTTGCTCATTACTTGGGTATGAAACAGATTGCACTAGAGTCTCATTCAATCGTTCCACAGTTTAGCCGTGGTTTACCTAAGAACTTACTGGAAATCTCTCAGATCGTGAACAACTTGGAAGGTAAAGTGACGAATAGACAGCTTATTTCTCTCTTGCCGTTTGTGGAAGACCCTGACGCTGAATTGGAAGCCTTGGAAGAAGAGAAAAAGAAGAACATGGAAGAAATGCCAATGTTCAACCAAGACAACACGAAACCCGAAGACGAGGTAGAGGATGAAGAATCAGGAGTACTGGGCGAAGAGGAAAGCCAATCTGATTTACCAGCAGATGGACAAGGCCGAAAAACAGGCAGACAAGTTCGATAAGGTCTATCAGGAAGCTAAAACTTACTTGGATAAGGAAATCAATAAGATTTTCGATAAGTTCCAACGTGATTATGGTTTAAGTCAGGTAGATGCTAGACAAGTCCTAAAGAACATGAAAGACAAGAAAGACCTGAATGAACTTCGTAAGGTACTTGAAGCTAGACCGAATGACCCGAACATCCAAAGATTACTAGCTGACTTAGATAGTCCAGCTTATTCTTTCCGTATGAAGCGCCTAGAACGTTTGAGCGACGATTTAGACCGTATGCGTGAATCTATCTATCATTCAGAGAAGACAGGCTCAGATGCCTTTTATAGCGACCTGATGAAGGATAGCTACTACAAGGCTACCTTTGACCTGCAGCAGCAGACAGGATTAGCATATGGCTTTTCTGGGCTTCCTGAGAGCGAGATAAAACATCTACAGTCTTTTAGTTGGTTAGGAGATGGAAGTACCTACTCTACAGACATCTGGAAGAATACAGGGAAGCTTACTTCAAGCATAAAAGATGAACTACTCATAAGCCTCATGACAGGTCGAGATACACGAGAAACTGCACAAGCTATTGCTGAACGATTCGATGTCGGTCAGAATGATGCAAGGCGTTTGGTTCGGACAGAATCAGCCTTTTTTCATAACCAGATGGAACTACTCAGCTATGAAGAAGCAGATATAGAAAAGTATATCTTTGTGGCCGTCTTGGACAAGCGTACATCACACATTTGCCAGGAGCATGATAATCAGGTCTATGATAGGGAAAAGGCTGTCCCTGGTGTCAATTGTCCGCCTATGCACCCTTGGTGTAGGTCTACTACTGTCGGATACGATGAGGACGCAGACTACAGCAAGTTGAAGCGCAGAGCAAGGAATCCAGAGACAGGTAAAGTTGAGTACGTGCCTGCTGATATGACTTATAAAGAGTGGTATAGCAAGTATGTGGCGGAACCACGAGAACGAGAATTAAGTGGTAGGCAATTTGGAGCAGACCTTGATTATGTACGAAGTGATGAATTTGTTGACAAACTAAAAAATCACCCAAAGACCTCACATCTATCCGAACCTATCGCAAGAGTTTCAAGACAGATGTTGCAGCATAGAAACGGAACTCCATTTGAAGATTACTATTTGCTTAATGCAGATACAGGAAAAGTTGTTGCGCTATCAAATAAAGCCAGAAAGACAAAAGGTGTAGTTTATAACGACCAAGTCAGAAGGGCTTTTAAAGAACAATCTGAACAAAGTCTTATTTCGATTCACAATCATCCGTCTGGCTATCCTCCGTCGCTCAGTGACTTTGCTTCCTTACAACAACGGAGTAAAAATAATACTGTAAAATATGGTCTGACTATAGGGCATGATGGAAGTGTTTATTGGTATACTAAACCAATAAAAAAAATTGAGCGCATCGATAATTATTTGTATCGAAATAGTATTGAAAAGTATCTAAGAAAAGGGTACAATAGTGTTACAGCACAAGAGCTAGCTCTTATGGATTGGAGTGAAAAATATGGCTTTGACTTTGGAAAAATTTAATGAAGTTTATAAACAACTCGAAGTTATCGATAGTAGTGAATTCGGTAATAGCGAGGATGATTTGATTCAAGAAAAAATGTCAACTGTGTTTGCACAACTATCTTTGGATGAATTGGATGAATTTGAGGAAATGTTAAAAGAAAGGAGCACCTAGAGAAATCTAAGTGCTTTTTTCGTGCTCGGAAAGGATTGAAAATGAAAGTTAAAGAACTTTGTGACGTGATAGAAAAAGAGTCTTATGTAACTGTTGAACATCACGGTAAACAATTGGAGGGCGACTATCCTTGTTGCTTTCTTGATTGTGAGTTAGAAGTCAAAAGAGTTTCCGTCATAATCGGAGATGTTATCCTTATAGAAACTTAAAAAAAGGAACTAAAAATGAAAGATTGGAAAGAACGCTTTAAAAAAGAATACTACGAATTGAAAGAACGATTCCAGAAGTTAGATATGATGCTTGGTCAATACGAAAGAGGGCAGTTAGAGTTTGAACCTAAATGTCCTATCGATTTGTTAAAAGGTCAGCGTTCAACGATGTGGAATTATTTAAAAATTCTAGAACAACGTGCAAAAATTGAAGAAATTAAACTATAAAACCTAACCCAAAACGGAGGAATAAAAATGTTAGAAAAAGCAAAACAATTGGCATCACAAGAATTTTCGCGCTTGTCAGGTCGTGAAATCAAAGCAGAAGATTGCTTTGTAGTTTGGTTTAGCAAGACCCTGCAAAACTGGAAAGCTCTTGTTAGTACTAACAAAATTACATCAAGCGAGACTTGTGGAGATTATGCAGAAATCACGCATAATGGAGACAAGAAAGAGACTTATGTGGATGTTTACGCCAAGGTTTCAAATCGCGCCATTAAAGATTAGGAGGTGATCCAACATCTTGACTTGCAGGAATAGACTGCTATAAATTACTGTAAATTGCTATAAACCGTGTCGAATTCGATGCGGTTTTTATATTGTCCAAACTGTACCGATGACATTAAAAGCTGTACTGTTCCGTCGCCGGACGTAAAGCGAGATTATCGAGTGGCGACGTAATCGCTGGAGGACAATTATGTCAGAAGAAATCAATGCAACTGTATCTACTGAATCAACTGAGACTGTCGACACTCAAGAAAATGTTGATACAGTGCAGGAAGAAAAGCACGAACGAACTTTCACTCGTGCTGAAATCGGTAAGATGCTATCTGCCGAGCGCTCTAAATGGGAAGCTGAGCAAGAAGCTAAAGAGAACGAAGCTAAGAAGCTTGCTAAGATGAATGCTGATGAGAAACAGAAATATCAGTTGGAACAGCGTGAGCAAGAACTAGCTGACCGTGAAAAGGCTGTTGCTCGCAAGGAATTGACCGCAGAAGCTAAAGCAATGCTAAGTGAACGTGACTTACCTGTTGAGTTAGTAAATGTAGTTGATTTGACAAGCGCAGAGACGGTATCTGAATCTATTACCTCTATCCAAAAAGCATGGGAAGAGTCAGTTCAGAAGGGAGTCTCTGAACGTATGAAAGGTAGTGCACCTATCAAAAATGCACAAACAGTCCAGCAAGAAGTCACGGAAAAATGGCGTAAAGACTTCTTGTAATAAAAGAAAAGAGGAAAAATAAATGGCATTTGAAGAATTAAACACAGCAGAATCACGCGAGAAACATCTAGGGATTATTGAGGATGTACTTGCAGTAAATTCATATTCAACACCGCTTGTAACATCAAGCGATGCAGTAACCTTGCAAGGTCGCTCTTTTACAGTAGCAACTGGCAACACAACAGAACTTAAAGACTACAAACGTAACAAAGATAACGAATTTGACCACGTTGAAGTTGAAGAAAAAATCTACACCCTTGAAGAAGAAAAATACTGGGGTCGTTTCGTTGACCAGTTGGACGAACGAGACTCAAACGGTCAAGTAAACATTGATTACGTGCTTGCTCGTCAGACTGCCGAAGTAGTCGCTCCATATCTTGACAAACTTCGTTTCGATGCAGCACTTGGTAATGTAAGCGAAAATGTTGTTATGGGCAAAGAAAAAGGTGCAAACAACGCTTACAATGCAGTTCTTGACGTTTCTGAAAAATTGGATGAACTCGGAATCACTAAAGAACGTTTGCTCTTTGTCACTCCAAGCTTCTACAAAGCTATCAAATCTGAAATCGTTCATTTACCACAAGGTGACGCAGATAAGAAAGTCCTTGGAAAAGGATATGTTGGTGAATTGGATGACTACACAGTCTACAAAGTACCATCTAAGTTCTTGCCAAATGTAAATGCCCTTGCTAGTGCCCCTGGTGTCGTTACATCACCAATCCAAATTGACAATACCAAGTACAATGATAACGTACCTGGTCGTTTTGGTGAATTGGTAGAACAATTGCTTTACACTGGAGCGTATGTTCTTGAACACTTCCAAAAATACATCATCACAATTGCAGATACTAAGCCAGCTGCTAAGGAATCAGCCCAAGGCAAGACAGTGAACCGTGCTAAAAAGTGGAAGACCGGAACAGCCTATAAAGAAGGTGATACAGTAACGCATGAAGATAAAGTCTATGTTGCTATCAAAGACATCCCTAGCTCAACCAATGCACCAGGCTCTGACTCAGCTAACTGGAAAGAAAAAACTGGTAAGAAATAGGTCTTAGTTATGAAGTTTAAAATCAAACAAGATTTCTATGATTGGGAATCAAATGTGAAACGACTGGCAGGGGAGGAAATTGAGATTACTGAGGAGCGCTATGCCGAGCTGGCTGGCAATTTTGCTAGCAATGGTGTCGCTATCTCAGATGTTCTTGAGGAAATCCTCCCTGAACATGAGTTTTTAGAAGAGGATTGATATGTCTATAGAGTTGCTGAAGAAATTAACAGGCGAAGAAGATACTCAGCTTCTCATGTTGCTCCAAACGAGGGCTACAAATCTTATCTTGTCAGAGACTAATCGCACATCTTTGACACCTGCTTTAAGTCTTTTAATACCTGAGGTTGCTATCGAGATCCACAACCGCTCAGGAGCGGAAGGAGAGCATTCTAGAACCGAGGGTGGTATAGCAGTAGTCTATGGAGAAAATGGCCTGTCTACGGGTCTTCTACAGCGTATACGCATGCATAGACTAGCAAGGGTGGCAGGTCATGTTTTTGAAGCAGAGTAGACTGAAACCTTATCCAATGCGACGGTTTGAAAAGACTGTCACAGAGGAAGGTGTCGCAAAAGAAGGATATGCCAAGAAAGCTGAGACAGTCCGTCTTGAATTGTGGCCAGCTAGTAGCAAGTTACAATCTGAATTGTATGGCGAGCGTGTCAATGATATTTTGAACGCAAATGCCAACAAGTCAGCTACTATCAAAGTGAAAGATGGTGTGTGTATCGATAGCCAGACAGAAGTGACTCACAAGGTTATTTCTAAAAAGGTCTACACACATCATCAAGTTTTGGAGTTAGAGCGTGTCAGGGCTACGAGGGGCAGATAGGCTTATAGCTAAATGTAGACGATTGGCTAGTAAAAAAACTGGCGAGGATATCGTCTTACGTGCGGTACACAATGCTGCTATAAAGGTTGTCCAAGCTGATGCTAAAAGACTTGCACCAGGGAACAATGGAGAACTTAGAAATAGTATCAAGACTAGGGTTAAAATGGACGGAGATAAGGTTATAGGAGAGGTTTACACAAATCTACACTATGCACCATACGTAGAGTTTGGTACAGGGCCAAAAGGGCAGGCTAGCCATTCTGGTATCTCTCCAGAGGTCAGCGTGACTTACAAGTCTAGCCCGTGGTATGTGCATGAAGACCAAATCAATGTAGGACCTTACCATTTTCAAAAAATTGGGGAGTTCTACAAGATGTATGGTCAACCTGCCCAGCCTTATCTTTATCCAGCTTTGAGAGACAATCAAGAGCGTGTGTCTAAGAATATTTCGAATTATGTCCGTAGAAAGATAAGAGAACAAATATAATGATCAATATCAAGCCTGTTATTTATAAAGAATTGCAAAAGGTCGCAGATAATGTGACTGATACTTATCCTAGCGATTGGGAGACTTTCCCAGTCGTTATTTTTTTGGAAGAACAAAACAAGCCGGGTGATTGGTTTGACGACAAGGAACACAAATCCTCTATTCGCTACAAGGTGGATATCTTTGATGATACCAGCACTAGTGAGTTAGCTGTTAAAATCAATCAGATTTTTGAGTCTTTAGGTTTACGAAGAACCGACTGCCAAGACGTGCCAGACCCGTCTCATTTGAGACATAAGGTCATGCGTTTTGAAGGTGTCGTTGATTTAGACTCAGAGCTTGTTTTTCAATTTAGAATGGAGAATTAAACATGTTAGCAAATGGAATTACGCTTTCTTATAGCGAAACAAAAGGTAGCTATACTAAGCTTGTTGGATTGAAAGAAGTACCAGAGTTTGGTATTGAACCTGAAAAAGTAGAGAACACTACTCTTGAAGATAGAGTAAAAATGTATGAGTTCGGTATCGGTGACGCAGGGGAATTGGAATACAAATTCTCTTACAAGAACGATAGCGCAACTGCTCCTTATCGTGTATTGCGTAAGGCAGCAGACGACAAGAAGAAGCTTTACTTTGAACAAACTTATCCAGACGGTACTAAGGTCAATTTTGAAGGCCAAGTATCTGTTAAGCTTGGCGGTGGCGGTGTCAATGCCGTTATCGAGTTCACACTTAAGATTGCATTGCAGTCTGAATTGACATTCGTTGATGGAATTGGAGGTTAATTAAATGGCGTTACCTTACTCAATTTGGAAGATTAGCGATGAGAAAGAGTTGAAACTACGACTTTCATCTCATCAGGCAGCAAAAGTTGAAGAAAAAATCGGTATGAACTTACTGAAAATCTTCATGCCTGAAGCTGGCGAAGAGTTTCCTTTGCCTCCTTTGAAAGTTGTATTGCTTTTGATTCATGGAGCTTTGCAAAAGTATGAGAATGGGTATTCTCTTGAGGATGTCTACGATCTATACGATGAATACGTTGATAACGGTGGAGACCAAACAACCTTCATGACAGAGGTTTTAATGCCACTCTTTGAAGTATCGGGTTTTACTCCACGAGGAAGCAAGGACAAGAAAACTTCCAAGAAGAAAATGACAGTAGTCGAGTAATCTTAACAGTAAAGCAGATTATTGAGAGGCTTTATCCTATGTTTTTGGACATCGGGGGTAAGCCTCTTGATTTTTGGGATTTAACGGTACTTGAAATCAGAGAAATGATTGAAAGCTACAACCGTGTCAAAATCCAAGAGCGTAAAGAGAAGATTATTGACTCTTATAGACTTTCGCAGATGATATCCAACCAAGTTTCCTTATTGTTATCCAAAGATGCCAAAGTCTTTGAGTTCTGGGAATATGCGCCTGAGTTGTTTGTAGAAGAACAGCAAGCGGTAGAACAAGAACGACAGAGACAAGCGCTTTTGCTACATAAGGAACGGATGCGTGATTTTGCAGAAAGACATAATCGCAAAAGGAAGGAGGAAATGAATGGCAACTCTTGATGAATTGAAAGTCATGATTGACGCTGAGATAGCGCCTTTCAGGAAGAAGATGAAAGAAGTCGAGAATCAGGTCAAAGGGACATCTGACCAAGTGAAGAATGCCACTGCCAAAGTTCGTGAACAGTCGAACTCTATCGGTAGTGCGTTTGGTAAACTAGCTAAGTTCGCTGGTTTTGCAATCCTTGGTAAGAAATTGCTTGATGTTGGGATGTATTCAGCGCAGACGGCTCTTGAAGTATCAGCGGCTATGAACCAAATCAAGCGACAGATGGGCGAGAGTTCGCAATCTTTCTTGAAATGGGTTAACGATAACGCTAATGCTATGAATATGGGTGTGGGTGAGGCTACTAACTACGGTGCAGTCTACTCAAACCTATTTTCTGGATTTATCAAAGATACCAACAAGCTAAGCGCCTATACTGCTAAGATGTTGCAGACATCGGCAGTTGTTGCTGAAGGTTCAGGGCGCACGATTACAGACGTTATGGAGCGGATTCGCTCAGGTCTACTAGGGAACACCGAAGCAATTGAGGACCTAGGAATCAACGTCAATGTGGCTATGATTGAATCTACTGAAGCCTTTAAGAAGTTCGCAAACGGACAGAGCTGGCAACAGTTGGACTATCAAACCCAGCAACAAATCCGCCTTATGGCTATCCTAGAGCAAGCTACAGCTAAGTATGGAGATACTTTATCCAACTCAGTCAACGGCAGTATCAGCCTGTTTAAGTCGCTGATGAAAGATAGTGCATTGAATTTGGGTAATGCTATGTTACCGATTATCAATGCGATCATGCCTGTCTTGAACTCTTTTGCTATGGTATTGAAGAATGTTACTGCTAAACTCGCTGAGTTTATTGCTTTAATGTTTAACAAGAAAGCTACGGTAAAAGATGGTGTCGGTGGAGCAGTTGGAGACATGGGTAACGCCATGAAGGATGCTGCAGGAGGAGCAGGAGACCTTGCTGACGCAGTGGACGACGCTGGAGATTCAGCAGGAGGACTTGCTGACAATCTTGGAGACTCGGCAAAAAACGCTAAGAAAGCTGCTAAAGAATTGCTTGGTCTGATGGGATTTGATGAAATTAACATTTTACAAAAACCAAAAGATGACGACGCAGGCGGTTCTGGAGGCGGTGGCGGAGGTAAAGGTGGTAAAGGAAAGGGAGGCGGTGGCGGACCTTTCAAAGACATCTTGCCAGAAGTCGAGTTGACCGACATGGACAACCAGTTCAAGAGCATTTTCGATGGTCTTGGAGATAAGCTGAAAGGGTTGTTTGACTACTTTAAGAAGCTTGCAGACCTTTTCGGAAAAGGTTTTGCTCTATCCTTTAGATGGGATAGCCTAGATAGGCTTAAAAATGCGCTGAAAGGGATATGGCAGTCCATTAAAGACATTTTTGAAGACGGTACAGTATTAGCAGCGGCCGCAAGGTTCGGGGAAAAGCTAGCTTTTGCTTTAGGACAAACAACGGGCGCTATCGCTAACGTAATCATGGGAATTGCAGTCTTTATCGCTGAAAGTCTGAATAAATCACTTAATGAAACAAAATTAGATATCAAAGCATGGCTTATCCGTATGTTTGATATCGGTGGGGAGATTGCTGAAAGCGTAGGGAACATTGCTCAGAGCATTGGACAAATCTTCTACGATTCAATCACAAGCGAACCCGCAACGAACATGGGCGCAGGTTTAATCAGCGCCTTTACATACGCCTTTATGGGCGTTAAAGAAGTCACCGCTAAATATACAAGAGATATTATCGGTGCTATTGAAGAGACTATCACCGAAAATCAGGCTGGCATAACAGAAATGTTTACGGGTCTTTTTAAAGCTGTAGAGCCTATTGCTCAAGCTTTATCAAGCTCTATGAAGAAGCTTTTTGAAAGTGTTAATCAAGTATATGATGAGCATATAAAACCTTTGTTTGAATCAAGTTCTGCCTTGATGTCAGATGTAGTTGGTGCTTTTGTTAATGGGTGGAATGATAATATTCAACCTGTTCTTGAAAAGATAGGCCACGGTTTTGCTGATACAATTAAAAACCATATTGAACCAGCTTTAGAAAAAATAGGTGGCTTGATTGGAAGTTTTGCTGACTTTTCTAAAGCGATAAATGAAGTTTTCGGCCCAGTCATTTCCTTTATTGTAGAAAAGTTAACGGTTGTACTAGCCCCTGCAATTGAATACATAGGAGAAGTTTGGCGTGTTTTATTTAACACTATCTCTGATGTAATTGGTGGTATTGCTGATATTATCAAAGGGGTATTTGATGTACTTACAGGACTTTTAACTGGAGACGGTTCTAAAATCAAGGAAGGCTTCAAGACTATTTTTGAAGGCTTAAAAGATATCGTGGTTGCTGTCTTTAAAGGTATTTATGATCTTGCTATAGGAGCATTGAAGTTTCTATGGGATGAAGCCGTGGCAATCTTTAAGAGCCTTTGGGATGCAATCGTAGGTATCTTTGGTGGTGTTGGCGCGTGGTTTGGTGAGAAGTTCCAAGAAGCATGGGATGCTATCGTTAACATCTTCAGTAATCTTGGCTCATGGTTCGGTGATAGATGGGCAGATGTGACTAATGCGTTAGCAGAGATTGGCTCATGGCTGGGAGAAAAATTTCAAGAGGGCTGGGACGCTATTGGAAATATATTTGGCAACTTAGGCTCTTGGTTTGGAGAAAAATGGACTGATGTTACCAATGCTCTTTCAGATGCAAATACTTGGTTAGGTGATAAATTCAAGCAAGGCTGGGATGCAATAAGCAATACATTTAGCAAGTTGGGTTCGTGGTTTGGTGACCGTTGGAACGAATCTAAAGACGCGCTTTCTGAAGCAAACACTTGGCTTGGCGATAAGTTCCAATCTGGTAGGGATAAAGTGAACTCAGCTTTTGAAAAAGTTGGCTCTTGGTTCGGTGACCGTTGGAATGATATCAAAGATGGAGTAAAAGAAGCTGATACATGGTTTGGCGAGAAATTTGAGAGTGCAAAAGAGAAAACTCAGAATCCTTTCCAAAAAATCGGTTCATGGTTTGGCGATAGATGGAAAGACATGCAAGATGCCTTGAAAGAAATCCCCAACTGGTTTAAGAATCTGTTTAATGATGCAATGGATAATGCCAAAAACATCGTTAAAAGTGGTATCGATAAACTAAAAAGCTTCTTTAACTTTGATTGGAGCTTGCCAAAAATCAAACTCCCTCACTTTAATATATCTGGTAGCTTCAGCTTGATGCCTCCTAGAATCCCATCATTCTCTGTAGATTGGTATGCACGAGGTGGTGTATTCAATTCCCCTAGCATTATCGGGGTCGGAGAAGCTGGTCAAGAAGCGGTAATGCCTCTTGAACGGAATACAGGTTGGATTTCTATCTTGGCTCAAAAATTGGCTGAAAGAATGCCTGTTAACAATGTCCCTACGGGCTATTCATTGCCAGCTGGTGACATCGTTATCCAAATCGCAGGTCATGAGTTTGGACGGGTAGCTATCCAAGAAATCAACAAGGAACATGAACGAGCAGGTCAAACCTTGCTCAAGATTTAGGAGGTTAAATGGCACAATTGACAATCAATGGGGTGGCTGTGAAGCCTCCCAAATCTTTTCAGGTCGGTATCCAAGATATCGATGGAGAAACAGGGCGTAATGCCAACGGCGACATGGTGCGTGACCGTATCACGACCAAACGCAAGTTAGATTGTGAATGGGGTATGCTGACTCAGGAAGAAATGAGTCAGCTTTTAAATGCCGTTTCAGCAGTCTTTTTTGAGGTTTCATACCCTGACCCTGTTAAAGGCCAGACGACTGGGACTTTCTATGTCGGTGATAGGACGGCTCCAAGCTATACCTTTACCGAAAAGTTCAAACCTTGGTCTGGCGCTAAATTTAATCTAGTAGAGAGGTAAGAGAATGGACGCTTTAACTAGACGAGAATTTGACAGAGCCATGTTTGCCAAGGACAGGACGCTGGCTATTCGTGTTGGTGATTATGCTTCACGGGATATTAAAGAGGCTAGTTTTGAGTATGGCTACATTAAGGGCGATACATACAAGCCCGGTGGAACGTGTGCTGGTAGCAGTAAGATTACTTTTACTAGTATCATTACCACATTCAATAAGCTGGATATCCTGCACCCTGAGATTGGCCTACTGGTTGGGGATACCTACCAGTGGGTTAAGATGGGGGAATACTTCATCAACGATATTGAGATTGACCGAAACCGAAACACAACCACGCTTGAGCTTATGGACGGTATGTTTAAGCTTAATCGTGAGTATGTGACGGACTTGCATTTTCCAGCTGAAGTACGAGAGGTTATTCAGGAAATCTGCCTGAAGACAGGCATTGAGTTAGCGAATGACTACTTTGGACTCAGTGCCATGCGTTACCATGTCGAGCAAGTTCCTGAAGGCAAGAAACTTTCATTCAGAGATATGTTGAGTGCTATGACTCAGATGATTGGGATGTCTTGTTTCTTTAACCGAGAAGGGAAGATGGAAATCCGTGATTTAACTGAGTCAAATATCACGATCAACGCAGATAGCTACTTCTTGCATGGCTTGACCAAGAGTGAGATTGAGTATCAGATAGCTGGTATCACTTGTAAGACGGATAAGAAGCCTCTGACGGTTGGTATGAAGACAGGTCGGTCACTTGAACTGGACAATGTCTTTATGACTCAGAGCGCTTTGAATGACCTGTATTACAAGCTAAAAAACCTAACTTACTATCCGTATAATCTCAACTACCAAGGACATTTGTTACTCGAGGTTGGGCAATGGGTGACCATTCAGACCAATAAGAAAGAGACTTTTAAAGTTCCTGTCTTGAGTCAGAGCTTCACTTTTAAAGGTGGTCTGAGAGGGCGTATCAGTGCAGATAGTAAGGCTGGAAACGATACTCAGTATTCTTACGAGGGTACGATTACCAAGCAGATAAAGCAACAAGATGGCATTGAAGCCAAAATCCAAGCGCAGATAGAAGCAGCAGATAAAGATTTTGATCAAAAGGTCGACAAGATCAAAAAAGACTTTAACGATCAAGTCGAACTTGCCAAGGCTAAGGCGGAAGAAGTCAAGCAAGACATTTCAAACGAAATCGATAAACGATTCCAAAACTTCGATAATGCTTCTATCCAAGAAGCTAGACGAAAAGCTGAAGAGGCCCTGCGAAGTGCTGGCGCAAGCAGTTCACTAGCTCAGGAAGCCAAGCAGATTGGGTTGGATTCAATTGCTAGACTTGAATCCTTTAAGTCGCAGACTACGAGCGCACAAACAGCTCTGTCGGGTGATTTGGATGCTCTGAAACAGACGGTCGCAAGCGAGGTCAATCAAGCTTCAGAATATCGCAGAACGACCACGGAGGCCCTTAGTCGAATGACTGGCCAGATGAATGGATTTGCGACGAAATCAGAGGTTAAGCAAGGTATCGATGGATTGACTCAGACTTTCTCTAAGATGAAGGTCGGTAGTCGCAACTACGCTGAAGACTACGACTTTTCAAGAGGGCTTTGGCACTATACCCAAGGAGATAACAGTCCACAAGATTGGACTATCGCAAACGGAGAATACAATGTAAAAGGTACGACTAACACTTGGAAGCAGATGCAGATTTTTTCAAAAGAAGGCAGTCACGCTTTGGGGAAAAAATCGACGGCTCTTCTTGAGTTGGAAATCGGCGAAAGCTACACACTTTCGTTTCAAGGAATTTGCTACTCTGGAAATCCAAGCGTTTGGGTCTCTTTAAGAGCCAATCGAACAGTACCTGGCAACCCTGAGATTATAAGTGGCGATTTTAATCTCACATCTAGCTGGCAGACTTATCAAGTTACTATCCCAGCATTGACCAAGCCTGAAAATTTTGATTTCTGGCGAATTATTCTGGGCTATAACGAGATTGGTCATGTAGCGTTTCGCAAGGTTGAATTGACCAGAAGCTATACTCGTATAGATGCAGGGCCTGCTCCTGAAGATGGCAAGACTGACCTTATAGTTGCTAAGTCTGAATTTCAGAAGACCGCTGAGGGTTTGCGAACTGACTTATCAGCTATTCAGGAATATGTCAATAAAGACGGTCAGCGACAGGAAGCTTTACAGCGTTATACCCGTGAGGAAAGCGCAAAACAAGCGACGGCTGTACGTGAGCTAGTTGCGAAGGACTATGTAGGCAAAGCGACTTATCAGGAAAATGTAAGAGCTATTGAGAACAAGTTCGAAGCTGTCACAAATCCACAAAATGGTTCGATAGCGACTCAGATTGCCAACTACAAAAAATCAGTAGATGGTAGGTTTACAGACATCACTTCATTGATTGCTGGTAAGGCTAATCAGACGGACTTCCAGCGTGTGAAGGAAACCAGCCAACTCTACGAGCGTATTATCGGCAGAAACGAGAACGACATAGCTGATAAAGTCGCTCGCATGGCTTTGACCAATCAGCTATTTCAGGTTGAGATTGCGAAGGCTGCAAAAGGTGGCCGAAATTATATCCGAGGGATCAAAGAGATGCGTGTCGCTTCAGGCTCATGGGATTCTGGGACATTTCGTGGCTCAGGCTCTGGAAGCATTCGGACGATTGATGTTTTGGACAGTCCTGTACCTGGTTTTAATAAAGCAGTACGGATAATTTCTGGTGATCCAAAAGGTCAAATCGGCATTGCTCAAGACGGGTTTGAAATTATGTCAGGAACCTATACTATGTCTGTCTGGGTAAAAGGTTCAGTTGGGCAAAGAGTTAGGTTACAAACCTATTGGGCGCCTGACGATGCAACAGGTATAAGTCCAAGTTTTATCTTGAAAGATGATAAATGGACAAATTTGACATTTTCCAGCGAGCGAAAAAAAGCTGGAAAATTATCGATTGGTTACGTTTATTTACTGAATGGCGCAAAAGGAAGTTATATCGATGTTTTAGCTCCTCAATTAGAAGAGGGGAGCCTTGCAACAAGTGCTCGTCCTGCTATTGAAGACACAGAGGAAGCTGTTCGCACCGTCCAAACACAATTAGCTGGTTCGTGGGCGGTTCAAAATCTGACCAGTGCTGGTGCTTTGGTTTCAGGTCTCAATCTTGGCGCTAACGGTCATAATCGACTTGACGGGAAATTGACCCATATAACTGGCGAGACCCTGATTGATAATGCTGTTATCAAGTCTGCCATGGTTGATAAGTTGAAAACGGCCAATTTTGAAACTGGTTCCGTCACGACTACGATATTAGACGCTGAAGCGGTCACGGCTGATAAAGTGAGATTTGATGATGCGTTTATTAAAAAAATGATAGCAACTGAAGCTTTTATTGACAAACTGACATCTAAACAGATTTTTGCGACAAAAGTCGAGTCAGTCATTACTAAATCAACATTCCTGGAAGCTTACAAGGGTTGGATTGGTGGATTTCAATTAGGTGTTCATGATTCTGGTTCTGGTAAGTGGTTAACAGGAAAGAACAGCTTTTCAGTTGGTATGGGGAATGGCGAAGGTAGCGTTAACGCATCGGCTTTCTGGGTTAACTGGGGGGACAATTGGAACGAACCTAGTTCTCAAGCATGGTTCGTTAAAAATAGCGGGAGAATGTATTGTAAGAACACCGCTGAATTTTGGAGTACACCGATTGTCCATGGGGATCTAAAAGTAACTGGTAACATCATTTACGACGGAGGAACGTGGGTCTATTCTCCAATTTACAATAAGTTAACTAAAGAGAAATCCCAAGGGGAGGACTGGCTATATTTATACGCCCAAGGTGGTGGCCGTGATTGGGTGCATATGAATAAGCAAATCTCAGACCGTCGTTATAAATCAAATATCCAAGATAGTCAAGTTTCTGGTCTAGATATCATCAAAAAACTGAAGACTTACAGCTATCGTAAAGAGTACGATGGCAAAATTGAGGATATCGCTTGCGGTATCATGGCTCAAGATGTCCAGAAATATGTCCCTGAAGCATTTTTCGAAAATCCTGACGGTGCGTACTCGTACCGAACATTTGAATTGGTACCTTACTTAATCAAGGCCATTCAAGAATTAAATCAAAAAATAGAAAAAATGGAGAAAACAATAGCATGAATAACAACATGGACGCAGTAGTAAATCAATTAACACTTGATTCTCTGACTAAAAAGCTAGCAGTCAGTGAGCAAGAATCAGCTAAGAATGAGGCTCTTTATTTGTATGCAGCAAGCGAATTGCACACGATGAAAGAGGTTCTAGAATATGACCCAGCTCTAAAAGAGTTATTTGAAGAAACACAAGCTAAAATGAAAGGAACTAACTAATGAATTACGAAGTAGCAATTAAACCATATCTTAAAGGTGCAGAAAATGTGACAGTTGTCGCAATCAAGATGGAAAACAACGGACGCTATAGCTATGAGCAATGTGAGTTGCCAGGCGATCATACGCAGGATAATGAAGCGACTTTGATTCAAGCAGTACTGGACCATATCCGTACAGAACTTGACCCAACAAGCGCCATCGTGCAAGCGCAGGCTAAACTTCAAGAAGCAGAACAGAAATTGGCTGAGACTGAAGCTAAACAGACTGCAACAGATGAAGAAGTTAAGCATAATAAAGCTGAAACCGACCGTTATGGGAAAATCATCCATGCGGTCGTTTTAAATGCCGTAGCAGGCAAGACAATCGCTTATGGAACCAACTACAAGGAATTGGTTGAGTTGATTCCACTAGCCGAAATTGGCAAGCATTACATGGCACATGACTTGATTACTATTGAAGACCCAGCTCATGTTGAGGTTGACGGAGAAGGCAAGCGTATCTTGATTCAGTTGAACAAGGAATTTACTTACAACGGTGAACCTGTCAGCGACTTTGCCCGAAATGGTCGTCTGGAATTGGACGGAACAGGCGCAGCGTGGAAGTACGAACCTAAAGGATAGCGAGGTGCCTATGGACGTCTTACAATCAACAGAGCATTTCTTCATGAATGTGCTACCAGTTGCCACGCCAATCGTCGTTGCTTGGCTTGGGTATAAAATGCCGAAGAAATCAAAGGAACTAACAGACCAAATCATTTCTGAATTGGACGATGTTAAAGGGAAAATCAAAGATGTCCAAGAAACTGCATGCGACAGTAACACCAAAATTGACGAAGTACAAGCAAAGCTAAAACTGCACGACGAGGCACATCTTGTAACCATGAGGATGCGCCTTGATCGTGATATTCGCAGGGCTATCCGACGTGGTTTTACTACCAAGGATGAGTTCTATGTAGTGGAGAATATGCACAATAGCTATAAGGCTTTGGGTGGCAATGGCTACATTGACCACTTGTACAACAATTTTGAGGCGTTGCAGATTAGAGACGACATCTTAGTCGAAGACGAGAAAGGGGCGCAGAATGGTCTGTAATCTCAAGAAGGGCGCATCACAGCCGAAATCGGAACGACCTATGTAGATGTTAATGTGACAAACGGCGCTCTCAAGTGGATAAAAGAGAGCGGAAATGGTAACACTGGCTGGCGTGTACTTATTGGCGACACAGGTTGGAGGACGTTGAGAATCTCTTCAAAATTAGAGAACTCATTCGTAAAGATAAGACGTGTTAACAATTTAGTAACTTATCAATTTGGAGGTTTAGAATGGGGTTGGTTTGGTGTCGTGAGACGTGGAAACAATGGATATCGAGTTCAAATGTCTGACAGTGAACGAAATTGCTACATATTAGGACCGAATGGGGTACCTATTTGTTTTCGGCCTTCAGGCTCTTTAATTGGGAATATATATAATGACAAAGGAGTTGTTTATGGAACATGGTATTTAGGAGATAGCACAGACGGGAATCATTTAAGATTTCAATTCTTAAACCCTGTACCAACTGACCGAGATATCAGAGATATCCGTGTAAGTGCTATTTCATACATAACAGACGACCCTTGGCCAACAACATTGCCATAAATAGAAAGGAAAAATACATGATTAACTGGAAACTACGATTACAAAATAAATACTTTTGGCTGACTGCCATCCCAGCCCTCTTGCTTGTCTTGCAAGCTGGTGCAGCAGTCTTTGGATATCATCTAGATTTGGGTGATATCGGTAACAAGCTGATTCTGCTTGTTAATGCGGTATTCGTGTTCTTGACTGCTATCGGTTTGGTCAACGACCCAACCACAAGCGGAATCACAGACAGCACACGAGCGCTAGAATACAAGAAACCAAGCGAGGAGTAAGTATGTCTAAAAAACAAGAAATGATTCAATTCTTCATCGATAAGGCCAATTCTGGGGATGGAGTGGATAACGATGGAGCTTATGGCTTCCAGTGCGCCGACGTGCCTTGTTATGGGCTTCGTCATTGGTACGGTGTGACCCTTTGGGGGAATGCTTACGACTTGCTTGAGTCAGCACGTTCACAAGGCTTGAAAGTCGTGTATGACGCTGAATATCCAAAGGCTGGCTGGTTCTTCGTGAAAAGCTACGTAGCTGGCGACGGTGTCAACTATGGACATACAGGCCTTGTCTATGAGGACTCAGACGGCTCTACAATCAAGACGATTGAGCAGAACATCGATGGAAACTGGGACTACCTTGAAGTAGGTGGACCTTGTCGCTACAATGAGCGTTCTGTCGATGAAATCGTTGGGTATATTGTACCGCCTGAAGAGGTTGAAACAGGCTGGCAACAGAACCAGTACGGTTGGTGGTGGGTTCGTGAAGACGGCTCATACCCAACTGAGAAATGGGAGAAAATCAATGACGTTTGGTACTATTTCGATGATAAAGGATTCATGAAACGTAGCACTTGGTTGAATTATAGAGACGCTTGGTACTGCTTCACGGATTCAGGATCTATGGCCACCGGCTGGGCTCGTATCAATAACGCTTGGTATTACTTTGATGAAGACGGTAAGATGGTAACTGGTTGGATTAAGCATAAGCAGACCTGGTACTATCTTGACCATAAGAATGGAAACATGGTGTCGGATGCATTTATCCAGTCAGCCGATAAGAAAGGCTGGTACTACATCAAACCAGACGGAACAATGGCAGACAAGCCAGAATTTGAAATTGAGCCAGAAGGGCTCATTACCACTAAATAATCTAAAAAAATAGAAAGGAAACTTTCTAAATTGTTCTTTTTACCGCAGGCTTAGGCTTGCGGTTTTTTTGTTTTGTTAAAAATAAAAACAGTGACATTACTCACTGATTCTTTTGCAAACTATTAGAAATAAACTAACACCTTCTCAACTATACGGGCAAATATGAGTATGAAAATGAATACGATGATGAATACGATTTAAAAAAATGATAGCAATTAACGAAAATGATTTTAACGACAAATAAGTAAAAACTCAACTATTGACAACCAATGATAACTATTTGTAAACGTTTTTCACTTATGTAATAATAATCTTACAAGAACTGTAACGAAGTCTTGGCAAAAACAAAAATACCAGAGCTCCACCTCTGGTATTTCTTTTTGTCCAGTTACATTAAAACTAAACTCAGGTTATATTTTTTTGTCGCGCTTATCTAACCACTTTCTGACTATCCACTCAGAAATGACATTACCGGTAATAGTAATCAGTAATGGTGCTAGAATAGTTGTAACGAAGATTATCAAAACCTCAATACTCGTCGAAAATCTCATGATACGTTGTCATCTTCGGCTTACCTAACTTGAGTTATGCTTTCACCTTGATTCCTAGTCTCATGAGATTTTCATTGAGTATTCTAAAAACATAGTGTTGTAATCAATTTAAATTAACACACTTCAATTTGTCATGCTAGCGTTATTCTCTAATGTATTTTTGCGGTCGGGGGGCTTTTGTAGTATAATAGAGATACGTTTTGAAAGTAGGAGGTATCTATGGACTTAACTAAGCGCTTTAATAAACAGTTAGATAAGATTCAAGTTTCGTTGATTCGTCAGTTTGACCAGGCTATTTCTGAGATTCCTGGGGTCTTGCGTTTGACCTTGGGGGAACCTGATTTTACAACGCCAGATCATGTCAAGGAGGCGGCCAAGCGAGCGATTGACCAGAACCAATCCTACTATACAGGGATGAGTGGTCTGCTGACCCTACGTCAGGCAGCCAGTGACTTTGTTAAGGAAAAGTACCAACTGGACTATGCTCCTGAAAATGAAATTTTGGTTACAATTGGGGCGACAGAGGCTTTATCTGCTACTTTGACAGCTATTTTGGAAGAGGGAGACAAGGTGCTCTTGCCAGCTCCTGCTTATCCGGGTTATGAACCAATTGTTAACTTAGTTGGGGCAGAAATTGTTGAGATTGATACGACTGAAAATGGTTTTGTCTTGACTCCTGAGATGTTGGAAAAGGCTATTTTGGAGCAAGGTGACAAGCTCAAGGCGGTTATTCTCAACTATCCAGCTAATCCGACAGGAATTACCTATAGTCGGGAGCAGTTGGAAGCCTTGGCAGCTGTTTTACGCAAGTACGAGATTTTCGTTGTCTGTGATGAGGTTTACTCAGAATTGACCTACACAGGCGAAGCCCATGTGTCTCTGGGAACCATGTTGAGAGATCAGGCTATTATTATCAATGGTCTATCTAAATCACATGCCATGACAGGCTGGCGTTTGGGTCTGATTTTCGCTCCTGTGGCCTTCACAGCCCAGTTAATCAAGAGTCACCAGTACTTGGTAACTGCCGCAAATACCATGGCTCAACACGCTGCAGTGGAAGCCTTGACAGCTGGTAAAAACGATGCGGAGCCGATGAAGAAGGAATACATCCAGCGTCGGGATTATATTATCGAGAAAATGACTGCTCTTGGTTTTGAGATTATCAAACCAGACGGTGCCTTCTATATCTTTGCTAAGATTCCAGCAGGCTACAATCAAGATTCCTTTGCTTTTCTGAAAGATTTTGCTCAGAAGAAGGCTGTTGCCTTTATCCCTGGTGCTGCCTTTGGACGTTACGGGGAAGGTTATGTGCGTCTGTCTTATGCGGCTAGCATGGAGACTATCACAGAAGCCATGAAACGGCTTGAGGAGTATATGAGAGAAGCATGATTCAATCTATCACGAGTCAAGGCTTGGTGCTCTACAATCGCAATTTTCGGGAGGATGACAAGCTCGTCAAGATTTTTACAGAGCAGGCTGGCAAACGCATGTTTTTCGTTAAACATGCTGGCCAGTCTAAGCTGGCACCGGTTATTCAGCCCTTGGTGCTGGCACGATTTCTCTTACGAATCAATGATGATGGGCTCAGTTACATTGAGGACTATCATGAGGTGATGACCTTTCCCAAGATTAATAGCGATCTCTTTGTCATGGCTTATGCGACTTACGTTGCAGCTCTTGCCGATGCTAGTTTGCAGGACAATCAGCAGGATGCTCCCTTGTTTGCTTTTTTGCAAAAGACCTTGGAGTTGATGGAAGAGGGCTTGGATTATCAGGTTTTGACTAATATTTTTGAAATTCAAATCTTGACTCGATTTGGGATTAGTCTCAATTTTAATGAGTGTGTCTTTTGTCATCGGGTTGGTCAGGCTTTTGACTTTTCTTTCAAATATGGAGCCTGCCTCTGTCCAGATCATTATCATGAAGATGAGAGACGTTGCCATCTCAATCCCAATATCCCCTATCTGCTCAATCAATTTCAAGCCATTGATTTTGAGACCTTGGAGACCATTTCGCTCAAGCCTGAAATCAAGCAAGAGCTACGCCAATTTATGGATCAACTCTACGAAGAGTACGTTGGGATTCACCTAAAATCAAAGAAATTTATTGATTCCCTATCCGACTGGGGACAATTACTAAAAGAGGAAAAGAAATGAAAAAAATCGCAGTAGATGCCATGGGGGGCGATTACGCACCCCAGGCCATCGTTGAGGGTGTCAATCAAGCCCTAGCTGACTTTTCAGATATTGAGGTTCAACTCTATGGAGATGAAAGCAAAATCAAGCAATATCTAACAGCGACGGAGCGCGTCAGCATTATCCATACGGATGAGAAGATTGATTCAGACGATGAACCTACGAGAGCTATTCGGAAGAAGAAAAATGCCAGTATGGTCTTGGCGGCCAAGGCTGTCAAAGAGGGTGAAGCAGATGCTATTCTTTCCGCAGGAAATACAGGTGCCTTGTTGGCAGCAGGATTTTTCATCGTGGGTCGTATCAAGAACATTGACCGACCAGGGCTTATGTCTACCTTGCCGACTGTAGATGGAAAAGGTTTTGACATGCTGGACCTCGGTGCCAATGCGGAAAATACAGCACAGCACCTCCATCAATATGCGGTTCTAGGTTCTTTCTATGCTAAAAATGTCCGTGGCATTGCGCAACCACGCGTTGGCTTGCTCAACAATGGAACAGAGAGTAGTAAGGGCGACCCGCTTCGTAAGGAAACTTATGAATTACTAGCAGCTGATGAAAGTTTGAACTTTATTGGAAACGTGGAAGCGCGTGATTTGATGAATGGCGTTGCGGATGTTGTTGTGGCAGATGGTTTCACGGGAAACGCTGTGCTCAAATCCATCGAAGGGACAGCCATGGGAATCATGGACTTGCTCAAGACCGCTATTACGGGTGGTGGTCTTCGAGCGAAACTAGGTGCCCTCCTTCTCAAGGACAGCCTCAGAGGTTTGAAGAAACAGCTCAACTATTCAGATGTTGGTGGAGCGGTCTTGTTTGGTGTTAAGGCACCTGTTGTCAAGACTCATGGCTCAAGCGATGCCAAGGCTGTTTATAGTACAATCCGCCAGATTCGTACCATGCTAGAAACAGACGTAGTTGCCCAGACTGCGCGTGAATTTTCAGGAGAATAAAAGAGATGACAGAAAAAGAAATTTTTGACCGTATTGTGACCATTATCCAAGAGCGACAGGGAGAGGACTTTGTCGTGACAGAATCCTTGAGTCTGAAAGACGATTTGGATGCTGACTCAGTTGACTTGATGGAGTTTATCTTGACGCTGGAAGATGAATTTAATATCGAAATCAGCGATGAGGAAATTGACCAACTCCAAAGTGTAGGAGATGTGGTAGAAGTCGTCAAAAGTAAAGAATAGCAAGAAGCAACATGCAAGTCGTGTTGCTTTTTTATTGTCAGGGAAAATAAAAAATTTAGAACTTTTAGTGGGAATTACGAATAGATAAGGAAGAAAAAGAGGAGTGTTTATGTATGTGACTGGTTTTGATCCGTGGTTTATTAAATTATTTTTCAAATAAATTTAATTTAGTTGTACATTTTCGAAATTTTTTTCGAATAGATAAGTAAGAGGAAAAGGAAAGGAGCCTAGTTCATGTATCTACCGATTTTCCATTCATGGTACATTAAATTATTTTTTAAATAAAATTTAATTTAGTTGTACATTTTCGAATTGTTTTTCGAATAGATAAGTAAGAGGAAAAGGAAAGGAGCCTAGTTCATGTATCTACCGATTTTCCATTCATGGTACATTAAATTATTTTTTAAATAAAATTTAATTTGGTTGTACGTTTTCGAATTCTTTTTCGAATAAATAAGTAAGAAGAGAAGTAAGGAGATTAGAAATGATTATTTCAGTTATTTATCCAGCTTGGCTATTTAAGTGGCTTAGGGGATAAACATTAAAGATATAACAAAACATAAAAATTGAGGAGAAAAAAGATGACAAATTTTGACAAAATGGAACAGAACTTTGTAGCTCTTACAGAAGAAGAGTTGGTGAATGTAGATGGGGGATTCTTTGGTCCTGTATTGTTTACTATTTGGGGGACAAAAGTATTAGTCGGCCATGCTCTATCAGCAGGTGTAGCAGTAGGTTTTGCTGCTCTAGCTACTAATTAATAGATGAAGGGGATAGATAATGAATTATAACTTTGAAAATATGAAATCAGATGAATTGGAAAAAATTTCAGGTGGCTCTGTAGTAGGTGCTCTTGTGTTAGCATGGGGTGTAACCAAGGCGGTTGGAATCATTGGTGGGACAGCTGTTTCTGTTTACGTTGCAGGAAAAAGCGTTAAAGCAATAGGCGATTGGGGACTTTCAAGATTGCGATAATTTTTTAATACTTATGAGGTGGTGCAATGAAAAATGAAATAACTAAAGTAATAAAAATTGTTTTATTGTTTGTCTCTATGGCTATCATGAATTTGATGTTGCTTGGAATATTAACTATGCTTGGTTTTTCTTTGACGGGCAGTGTAGCTAGTTACCTCGTGCCACCTTTATTTTCTACTCTTGTATTGCTCTTCATTAACAAGATGATAACAAGGTTAGACAGACAGAAGGAAAAATAAGAGCTTGCTATGAAAAAATTTTTATTAGGTTTTGTTTTAATAGCTTACAGCATATTATTAATTTATTCTCTATTTAATTTAGAAAAGGTATCGTTGGAGAGTTGTATTTTGTTAGTGGCATTGACATACTATATTAATAAAACGAAACATTTAAACCAAAAGTGAATTAAATTAAGAATATTTTAGAAAATGATAATCAGTTTACAGCAATGAAAGAAAAGAACGAAATTAATTGAAAAAAAGAACAGGACACAGAGCCTCGTAAAGGGTATATTGTCGGAGGTTTATCTGCTGTAGGACTAGCTACATGGGATTACTATATCTAAGATAAAACACTTTGGAGAAATCATAAATTTTCAAATAAAATTTAATTTAGTTGTACATTTTCGAAATTTTTTTCGAATAGATAAGTAAGAGGAAAAAAGAAAGGAATAAAATAATGAAAGAACATTACTATGGATTTGTTGAGCTAACTTCGGAAGAATTGACCGATATTCAAGGTGGAGAAAATTGGACAAAGACCCTTGTAGATTGGTACATTGGATTTCGTAGAGGTTTTGGTTTTTAGGAGGATAAGAGATGAATGAAATGAATGATAAGTATACTATTGAAGTATTAAAGGAAAGCGACTTAGCCTTGCTGGTGGGTGGTAGCAAGGAAAGCTATCAACGGGGTTTAAATACAGGTCTATGGTTCCGTCGTGCATTATTTGGATTCTAAGATAATATTTAGAGAGTAAAGATTATCTATAACAACGAATAGAATATATGAAAAAGGAAAGACAAAAAACTACCTTTTTCAATTGTTAATAATCAAAAAAGGAGAATAAGATGGAAAAATTTAAAAATATTGAAGATAGTTTTCATGTAATGAGTCATGAGGAAATGGCCGATGTAGAAGGAGGCTTGCTAATTGGTCTGGTAGTAGTTGGAGGAGTCGCAATTGCAGGAACGTTTTTATTGGGTGCGGTAGATGGTGCTTCAGGAGCACATGCTAAGCGTCGTGGACGTTAACAGGGAAGGAAGAGCGCTGATGGAACGCATAATAGAAAGTTGGATTACTAGGGTAGAGAATTTTTACAGTTTGCAGTCAATTCCTGTAAAAGTATTAATTTTCATCGTTGGAGTAGTTGGGGTTTATGCTTTAGGGACCTTACTTTTAGGACCGGTTTATTGGGTGGGACAGAAGTTTGGCGAAACAATTTACAATTATTTGTTTTAATAAAAAATTCGAATAGATAAGTAAGAGGAAAAGGAAAGGAGTCTGGTTTATGTTTATATCAATGTTCTACCCATGGTTCACTGAGTTATTTTTTAAATAAATTTAATTTAGTTGTACATTTTCGAATAAATAAGTGAGAAGAAAAAGGAAAGGAGTTTACTTCATGTATCTACCAATTTTTTATCCGTGGTTTACTAAATTATTTTTCAAATAAAATTTAATTTAGTTGTACATTTTCGAAATTTTTTTCGAATAAATAAGTGAGAAGAAAAAGGAAGGAGTCTAATTCATGTATCTACCGATTTTCTATTCATGGTACATTAAATTATTTTTGAAATAAAATTTAATTTAGTTGTACATTTTCGAATTATTTTTCGAATAAATAAGTGAGACGAAAAGGAAGGAGACTGCGCGATGTATTTACCAATCTTATTGCCATGGTTTATCAAATGGTATTTAAAATAAATGAAATTTACCTGTTTATTTCAAATCACTTCTCAAATAGATAAGTGAGAAGAAAAGGAATTCAGTAATTTATCTATTCTGGTTTTTAAAATGGTTTAAGAGCCAGAAATCGTAAACTAAAAAATAGAAATAAAGGAGAAAAAAGATGACAAATTTTGACAAAATGGAACAGAACTTTGTAGCTCTTACAGAAGAAGAGTTGATGAATGTAGATGGGGGAATTATTCCGATAGCAGTAGCAGCTAGTATTATTGCAGGTTCAGCATTTGCTGGTTTAAGTGCAGGAGTAGCTATTGGAATTAGTCGAAACAAGAGATAATGAGAGAATCAATGAAGTTTTCAAACGAATTTGCGGCTGTTATTATATCAGCCTCAGGAATAGTGGGTTTATTAGTAGGAGTAGCTATTGGATTAGCTAGTATTATTTAAAAAGGAGTATATCATGCAAAATTTGAATCAATTTGAAATCGTAAAGCAAAATGAATTAGAGCAAGTACAAGGCGGAGTGGGTTTATTGATTGTTATCGGAGGCTCATTACTTGCTGCAGGTGGAGCTGGGGTAGCTGGTTATTGGTTATCTCGTACGTTTGGTTAATATATTTAAAGGAGTAGGTGGGATATGAAAAAATTAGAAGAAAAATTTGAGATCATGGCAGAAGCAGATTTGGCTAGTACCGAGGGTGGACTTATTATTACTACTTCTACAGCTATTGCTTGGGGTGTTTTAGGAGTTGTTGCCTATATGTACGGTCGTCATCTAGGAAGCAGACGTTAATTTTAACAATTTGATACATATTTTATTAAAGAATGTAAGAAAAACTATGAATCGTAATTTAGAACGGTATAATCTATTCTGACTATGAATAGATCATACCATAGGTGGCTTAGAAATAGCAGGGACATTAAAAATTGAAGTAACTTTAAATAGGATGTCGTAAATGTTGCTATCAATGATTTATTTGTTCCAAGCTTGCCTAGGGTGTCCGAAAAAAATCATTTTCCTTTCAATAGCATATTTTTAGTAGGTAGGACGTTTGTTCTGCCTATTTTTTGCCAAAAGTGCAGTTGAGGTGTTTATTTGGAGTTTTACATATATTTTTGATAAAATAGGTGTAGAAATTAGGAAAGTTGAAGAAAAGAAATGAAGAAGGTTTTAGGATATTTTTTAGTATTTGTTTTTCTATTTTTGATGAATATTTTCATCTTTAAGATACTAGCAACTCTGGGATTTCAGCTGACAATGAGTGAAAAGAGTTATATTGTACCACCGCTGTTTTCGATTATCGTGTTGTATATGATTGACAAAAGAATTAGGAAGAAAAAGAAATAAATATATATTTTAGGCAGGACGTTTGTTCTGCCTATTTTTTATCCAAAAAGTGCAGTTGGGAGGTAGATAGGCGCATTTGGGGAGGAAGTCCAGTTTTTGTTTGGGGATTGGGGTAAGATAGTTATTATCAGATGAGTTTATACTCTTCGAAAATCAAATTCAAACCACGTCAACGTCGCCTTGCCGTATATATGTGACTGACTTCGTCAGTCCTATCTACAACCTCAAAACAGTGTTTTGAGCAGCCTGCGGCTAGTTTCCTAGTTTGCTCTTTGATTTTCATTGAGTATTAGGAAAAAGGAGATGAATATGAAATTTGGGAAACGTCACTATCGTCCGCAGGTGGATCA
>CAURTM010000003.1:0-56117 GCA_963527735.1 uncultured Streptococcus sp. | reverse complement strand
CAATCCTTATTCTATCAATTTTTATATCTTTTAGCAACTACTTTTCCGAAAGATTCTGGCAGAAAACGGTTCCAAAATTTATAAACTAATCTTTGTTTTCAAGATATTCCCAGTTCATTATGTTATCTACGCTAATCTGATGCTTTTATGTCAATTCCTCCTGATACATAGTATAGGGAATAAGAAGTATCTTTCCCCATTCACCAATAAGAGTTTTGCTATGAAAACAAAACTCTATCCTTCTAATGAAACAATCTTAACCTGATTTACATAAAAATTCTCGTCACATTGCCATAAAACCTCAGCCATATTTTTGTAAGAAATGGATTTATCGTGATCTGCTCTAATCGTAAGATTATAACCACTTTCATTCCTATCCATGTCAATATTTAGATTGTAAAATCCCTTCTGTTCAATGAGAATATTCAAGGTATCTATTGAAGATTTATTGGTTACAAATCCAGTCATTCTGATATGATAATGGGTATCGATTTTCAAAAATTTGGAGCTACTTTTCTGAACAGAAACTACAATTAAACTGCAAAATAAGCCTAGAAAGGCAAAGCCTGCCCCAATCGCCATTCCAATACCTGCAGTTTCCCAAATACCGGCTGCTGTGGTGATACCACTGATTTTTTTATCCCTCATGAAAATAATACCACCGCCAATGAAACTAATTCCACTGACAATTTGGGCCGCAACCCTAGAAGTATCATAATTAGACGTATCCAAGAAAGCTTCTTTTGATAAAATCATCATTAAAGTTGCAGTTAAGGCAACCAAGATATGAGTCTTTCTCACAGCCTGCTTGTGCTTAGACTTTCTTTCATCGCCAATGATAAAACCAGAAAAACAAGACAATAAAATGAGAATAATATGAGAATAATATGTCGGACTTCAATCGATAGAGCTATCGTATCAAGCATTATTCCCTCCTCTATCACTCATAATTTTATATTATAATCCTAGTTGAAACTTTTTCAAGAGAATATATTAGTTGAAAATTGTCCTTTTTAAAACAAAAACCGCAGTTATCTTCTAGTAATAACTTGCAGTTTTCTGTAACTAATGGATTCTTACAATGTCTCAAATAATTCTTGCATTTGCACATCATCTGGAACCAGTTTTAAGTAAGCTTGAGCATTGACTTTTGCTTCCTCAAAGTAGCCCAATTCACGCAAGAGATAGATATAGTGTTCCAGAAACTCTGGATTGTCCTTTAAATCTCCTGCCAACTCTTGATAAAGCTCATAGGCAGTATCCAAATCGTCCATTTCTTGATAGGAACGAGCAATCATCCACTTGGTCAAAAGATTTTCTGGCTCATCACTTTGTAAGTCTAAAATATCCTCATAACGCTCTTGTTCTAGATAAATAGTAGCTAAACGGAGTAAAATTTCTTCCGCATCCTCAGCGTCTTCTTTTGCAGTAAGGAGATAATTTTCTGCACCACTAGCATCATGCAGTTCATAAGAGAATTGTGAAGCAGCTAGCAAGAGACGAGTTTCAAAGGGATTTTTCTCCAAGCCCTGCTTAGCAATACGCAGGGCTTCTTCAACTTGATGTTCCTTATGCAAGGCCTGACTATAACCATACTCATAGCCTTCAAAGTCAGTAGAAATGGTATCGATCTGCTTAAAGTAGAGGACAGCCTTTTGGTATTCTTCTTGATCAAAGTAAAGACTGGCCAACTCAAAAGCTGTTAGGTCATCGTATTCTAACTCCAGGGCTTTTTCTAAAAACTCTGTAGCCGTTTCAAATTTCCCTAACTGGGCATAGGCAAAGCCAATTCGTTGATAGGTGGAAATACCCGTTTGCTCATAAATCGAGCGATTATCTAACTGGGCATAGCCTTGAATGGCCTCTTGGTAATTTTCCAACTCACTATCCAACTCTGCTAATCCCAATATCAAGAGAGGATCTTCTGAGTAGGTCAAAGCCTCCAGCAGTTTCTCACGCGCCACATCTGTCAAACCTTCCAGCTGGTAGAGGTCTGCTTTAAGTGCCAAAGCCGAAACATACCAGTCACTGTCAGCTTGGATTTCCTCAAGATAGGCAAAGGCTTCTTCGATTTGACCATCCTCGCTAGCAATTGCTGCTAGATTTAGATTAACCTCTGGGAAATCCTCTACGATTTTCAGGTAAATTTCCTTGGCCTGAGGATAGAAACCAATTCCTTCTAGATAAGTCGCTAATTCATAAAGAAGCTCATTTGGATCATTTTCTAAAGCTTTGACGAAATAATGTTCTGCCTTAACTAAATCTTGCTCTTCCAAAGCCTGTAACATCTGTTGACTATTGTTCACTCTTGACTTCCTCTCCCTCTAGTTCATATAGGCCACTGACTACCTTATACCATTCAAAAATCGCTGAAATGACAACTTTAGCAGAGGCATAAACTGGAATACCGAGTAAGACTCCCCAAATACCAAACATGGATCCTGAAGTTAACAAGACAAAGAGAACATTAATGGGATGGATGTTTAATTGACTTCCCAAAATCAATGGAGAGACAAAACGGCCTTCAATAGTTTGTTCTACGATAAAGACAATCACTACTTTCAAAAGCATGACTGGCCCAGCAATCAAACCCAATACCAGGGCAGGAAGCATGGCTAGGAAACTACCAAGATAAGGAACCAGATTTAGAATACCAGCAGTAACACCCAGCGTAACCGCATAGCGTAGACCAATGATCTTAAAGAAGACGATAAACATTACTGCTACAATAATAGCCACTGTCACTTGCCCTCGAACATAGTTAGACAACTGTTGATTCACATCTGACAAGACCTGTCCAACAGGTTCTTTCAATTTCGTTGGCATGAATTGGGTCAAATAGTGACGTAAGCCTTTTCCATCACGTAAGAGATAAAAGAGCATGAACGGAACGATAATCAAGGCAACAATCACTTGAGAAGCACCACTAATAAATGCACTCACCCAGTTAACTGCCTGAGATGAAACCTTACTTGCCCAAACTGTAGCCTGACTTGAGAAGTTTGTCAAAACTTGTTCTAACTGGGGTCTGAAATCATCTGGCAAACGCTTGGTGACCAAATCATCAATAACCCGATCAGCATCTTCAAGATAGATTGGTACATTTCTTGCAAATGTTAAAACTTGACGTTGCAGATTTGGAATCGCTACTGCCAAGCCCCAAATGATAAAGAGAGCGATGATGACAAAGACAATACTAATCGCTATAACACGATTGATTTTGTGTTTCTCCATCCAATCAACAATAGGATTTAATAAATAGTATAGTAAACCAGATAGAATGACTGGCAACATCACGACCGCCAAAAAGTCTAAAACAGGTGAAAATAGAAAACTAATCTTACTTAAAATAAAAAGATTCAGTCCCAATAATAAGGTTACCAAAAATACCGTAATGGCCTTGTTATCCAAAAACCACTTGAAAAACCAAGATAGGCTAAAATGTTTCTCTTTTTGCTCCATAAATACTTCCTTTCTATTGTTCTCTCATTATACCATTTTTAAATCAAAATAACTCTTTTTTAAAGTGCTTACATAGAGACAGCGACATAAAAAATCCCCTCAAAAAAGGAGATTCGATTAGTCTTGGATATGACGGTCTAAGTTCTTCTGATAATCAGCGTTAGATTTGGCTTTTTCATCAGCAAATTTCTTGCGGAACTCATCCATTTCTTTAGTAGTGACAATCTTATCTTGGATTTTCAGATACTTGTAGCTATTTTCACTAGTCTTGTCACCTACCCAGCCACCGGCACCACTGCCAGGAACCATTTTCGTCACTAGCATTTGAGCACCATCAGAGTATACTGGAATAACAAGTGCACTATCTGACAACCAAGCTTGGGCCTTAGAATATTTGGAATAACGTTTTTGAAGGTCTGTTTTCTCACTATTTGCATCATCAATCAGTTCTTTGTATTTATCCAATCCAACTGTTTTAATAACTGGATTGTCTGTTCCTGGTGCCACACCAAGAGCACTTAGGAGACTTGGACCTGAAGTTGGATCAAATACATCTAGATAAGTCGATGGATCTGCAAAGTCTGGAGTCCAACCACTGACTGCATTAATATCCCAGTCAGTATTTGCATTGGAAGTAGCTAGAGTAGTCATACTTCCCAATTCGTCATCAGAAACTTGTTGAATATCAACAACTACATTGTCAGAGCCTAAGGCTTCCTCAATGGATTGTTTATAAGACTGAACCTGACGAATAAAATCTGGATTTGATGAAGAAATTGGCAAATCTAAATGAATTGGGAACTGCACTCCATCAGCTTGAAGGGTTTTCTTAGCAGCTTCAAACTTAGCTTTAGCCTTGTCTACATTATGAAGTGAATCTTGGGCATCATCAAGACTAACATCTTTCCAGACATTATCCAATTTATCCAATTCTGTCTTAGTAACTTGACCAAATGTTTGATCTCCTACTTGTACAAAAGTTGGAGGAGTGAAACTTGTCCGTAACTTACGAGGTCCTACTTCATCACCAAATACTTGAGAGATCCCTGCTTTACGATCTACCGCAAAAGCCAAGGCTTGACGGAAATCTTTGTTTAACAAGGCTTTCTTAGTAGAAGTTTTTTCTGCATCACTTGTTTTAGCAGTGTGATTGTAATTTACACGGTCGATATTGGTTGAGATATAAAAAACTCCTCCACGCTGTTGACCATACACAATATTATCCTTGTATTTTTCTTTTAGACGTTCATAGTTGGCAGAGTTTTTAAAGAGTGGTGCAGCTGGATAGTGTCCCTCATCAAAACCGCGTCCTAGAGAGTCTGCATCTTGACCATCAAAGAAGGATAACTTGATATCATCAATAAAGACATTTTGTTTATCCCAGTAGTGTTGATTTTTGGTCATTTCGATAGAAGACTTAGATGTAAGACCTTTGAGGAGATAAGGCCCATTGTATAGAATGCTCGTTACATCCGTTGGTTTACCAAAGTCATCTCCTTTAGAAGCTAAAAAGTCTTCATTAACTGGTGCAAGGACTCCCATTGTTGTTTTTGAATTCCAGAAAGATTCTGGATGATTCAAAGTATAGACTACAGTATAATCGTCAGTTGCTTTTACCCCAACACTAGAAAAATCTGTTGTTTTCCCATTTACATAGTCATCCAATCCTTTGATAGAATCCTGTACGAGATAAAGAGCCTGTGATTTCTTATCTGCTGCGTGTTTCAGACCAGTCACAAAGTCTTGAGCCTTGACTTCACCATACTCTTCCCCCTCATTGGTATACCATTTGATACCCTGACGGATTTTATAGGTATAGGTCAAACCATCTTTGGAAACAGTCCAATCTTCTGCAACTGATGGAACAAGATTCCCATATTGGTCATTTTCAAGCAAACCGTCAATAACGTTACCTGTGACCTGTTTAGTGCTGACATTTCCAGAAACTGTATAATCCAGAGTCGAAGGATCTGATGAAAATACATAGGCATAAGTAACTGGTTTATTTGCTTCTTTATTAGCATTACCAGATGAACACGCTACTAAAACGGCAGTAGACAAAACGGCAATTCCAGTCGCTAAAAAAACTCGTTTTTTCATAGTCAAACTCCTTTGATAATTTGATAGATTTATTATAGCACTTTTAAGAAGAAAAGTAAGGAAAACAATCTCAATATTATTATATTTTTCAAAAAATCAATCAATTATTTTTTTAAAGTGCTTACATCTAATTGGATGTCTTTAATTGGCTTATTTTTGTGATATAATAGTCTTATCTTTATATAGAGGTAAAGTTATGAAAGAAACTGTTTATTTTGGAACTTATACACGTCGTACTTCCCAAGGGATTTACAAGGCAGACTTTGATACAGAAACTGGTCAGCTTTCAAATCTAGAACTTTTTGCAGCTGAGCCAAGTCCAACCTACCTTGCCTTTGACCAGCACCAACATTTATACACTGTTGGTAGTCAAGACGATAAGGGGGGGATTGCAGCCTATCAAACTGACGGGACTTTATTAAATCATGTCGTGGAAGAAGGAGCCCCCCACTGTTATGTTGCCGTTGATGAAAAGCGTGATTTGGTCTATGCGGCCAACTACCATAAAGGACAGGTCCTTGTTTATAAACGTCAGGAAGATGGTAGTCTTCTACTTAGTGATGTGGATCAACACAGTGGCCAAGGTCCACATGAGAATCAAGCATCTCCTCATGTTCACTTTACAGACTTAACACCAGACCACTATCTAGTGACCTGCGACTTGGGTACTGACCAAGTAATTACTTATGATCTTGATCCAGAAGGAAAATTATCTAAGCTCTATACCTATCATAGCCAGCCAGGAGCAGGCTCACGCCATATTATTTTCCATAACCATTATAAAATCGCTTATCTCATTTGTGAACTCAATAGCACTATTGAAGTTCTAATCTACGATGGTGTTGGCGAATTTGAACGCATGCAAGTCATTTCAACTCTACCAGACGGTTATGAAGGCTTTAATGGTACTGCTGCTATTCGTCTCTCTAAAGATGGTAAATACCTCTACGCTTCTAACCGTGGTCATGATTCTATCGCAGTATATACAATCCTTGCGGACGGTAGCTTAGAGTTGTTAGAAATCGTTCCGACACATGGTCAGACTCCACGTGATTTTGATTTGACACCAGACCAAGAATTTGTCATTGCTGTCCATCAAGACTCTGACAATGCAACCGTCTTTAAACGCAATCCTGAAACTGGTCGTCTAGCAGAACTTTCTAACGACTTCCATGTACCAGAAGCGGTCTGCATCAGTTTTGCCCCTTAAGAAAACATAAAAAATGAACTTGGTAACTCAAGTTCATTTTTTTCTTATAGTCTTTTTCCGACATTAATACGGTTAATGGCACGTTGCAGTGCAATCTTCGCACGACGTTCTTGATCAATCAAGTTTTTGTCTTGTGCTTCTTCAATTTCACGCTCTGCTCGAAGTTTGGCACGTTCTGCACGACTGATATCGATATCACGAGCACGTTCTGCAGAATCCGCAACGATTGTGATGGTATTATTGGCAATTTCAATAACTCCCCCGTTTACTGCAATCCAGTTCACGTGATCTTCATCATCAATACGCTTTACCTTTACTTCATCAACTGCTAAAACCGCAATCATATTTTCATGTCGTGGCAAGATCCCCATCTCACCATCCAGAGTTCGAACCGATACATAGCTGGCATGGTGATCATAGACGAGACCATCTGGTGTCACGATCTGGACAGTTAACTGAGCCATAGATCACCTCTTAAAATCCCATTTTTTCAGCTTTGGCAATCACATCTTCGATAGAACCTACACCACGGAAGGCATCTTCTGGCAAGTGGTCATGTTTACCATCAAGGATTTCCTTAAAGCCACGAACAGTTTCAGCAACTGGAACATAAGAACCTGGCTGGCCAGTAAATTGTTCCGCAACGTTGAAGTTTTGTGACAAGAAGAACTGGATACGACGGGCACGTGCAACCAAGGTCTTTTCTTCATCAGAAAGCTCATCCATACCAAGGATAGCAATGATATCTTGCAATTCATGGTAACGTTGAAGGACACGTTTTACTTCAGCAGCAACTGCATAGTGCTCTTCTCCAACAATTTCAGGTGCCAAGGCACGTGAGCTTGAAGCAAGTGGGTCAACGGCTGGGTAGATACCCAATTGTACCAACTTACGTTCCAAGTTTGTTGTTGAATCCAAGTGAGCGAAGGCTGTTGCTGGCGCTGGGTCAGTATAGTCATCCGCTGGCACATAGATAGCCTGGATAGAGGTTACAGAACCCTTCTTGGTTGATGTGATACGTTCTTGCAATTGACCCATTTCCGTAGCAAGTGTTGGTTGGTAACCAACGGCTGATGGCATACGACCCAAAAGGGCAGATACTTCTGAACCAGCCTGAGTGAAACGGAAGATATTATCGATAAAGAGAAGCACGTCTTGGCCTTCTACATCACGGAAGTATTCAGCGATTGTCAAACCAGTAAGGGCAACACGCATACGTGCTCCTGGTGGCTCATTCATCTGACCAAATACCATGGCTGTTTTCTCGATAACGCCTGATTCTTTCATTTCCCAGTAAAGGTCATTCCCCTCACGAGTACGTTCCCCAACACCGGTAAATACTGAAATACCACCGTGTTCTTGGGCAATGTTGTGAATCAATTCTTGGATTAAGACGGTTTTACCAACTCCGGCACCACCGAAAAGTCCAACCTTACCACCTTTAAGGTAAGGGGCAAGAAGGTCGATAACCTTAATCCCTGTTTCAAGGATTTCAGAAGAGGTAGACAACTCATCAAAAGTTGGAGCTTTTTTATGAATTGGCTGACGCTCTGCGTCTTCTGTAAAAGGAGCTTCCAAGTCAATGGTATCTCCCAAAACGTTGAAGACACGTCCCAAAGTTTCTTTACCTACTGGTACAGAGATTGGACGACCTGTGTCCAATACTTCCATTCCACGAGTCAAACCATCTGTTGATTCCATGGCGATAGTACGGACCATACCATCTCCCAACTCCAAGGCTACTTCAAGGACGATTTTTGTTTTTCTTTCGTCATTTTTGTAGACGACAAGTGCATTGTTAATCTCAGGAAGTTTTTCCCCTGCTGCAAACAAGACGTCTACAACGGGACCGATAACCTGAGCAATTTTACCTGAACTCATCTCCTTCTCCTATTCTATATAAGATACTGTCGGTTCCTAGCTCAACTAGGTCCTAAGTTCATTTTCATACGAGCTGGACTAGAGCCTATTCTAAGGCACTAGCTCCTGCTACGATTTCTGTAATTTCTTGTGTAATCGCCGCCTGTCTGGCACGGTTATACTGAATTGTCAAATCATTAATGACTTTCTTAGCATTATCAGTCGCTGTTTGCATGGCTGTCATACCAGCAGCATTTTCAGCTGTCTTGGCATCGATAATAGCCCCGTAAATCATACTTTCTGCAAACTGAGGCAACAACTGCTCCAAAATTTCTTCTCGGCTTGTTTCCAATTCAAAAGTCAAGCTGTACTCTTCATCCGCTTCATTTGGATCCAAGTCAACAATCGGAAGCATTTGTTCCACACGCATTTGACTGGTTAGCGTATTGACATGGTGGTTGTAGCAAACATAAAGCTCATCAAAGAGTTCATTTTGGTACATTTCAACAGTTTTTGAAATAATCTTACGAACTTCATCAAAGCTAGGTTGATCTGCCAAGCCACGTAGTTCATAAAGTGGTTGAATACCACGAGCTTTAAAGAAATCAGCTCCCATTCCACCGATACAGATCATTTCAAAACCTGTACCGTCTGGGTGGTATTCTTCTTTCAACTCCATAACGGCTTTCAGAATAGAAGAATTATAACCTCCAACCAAACCGCGGTCTGAAGTAATGACGATATAGCCTGTCTTCTTAACAGGACGACTAATCAACATCGGATTGGTTGAACTACCAGCTCCATTCCCATGAAGAATATCTGTCAAAAGTTTACGAACTTTCTGAGCATAAACTTGGAAGTTGCGAGCAGCTTCTTCAGAACGACCTAGCTTAGCAGCTGAGACCATTTGCATGGCATTAGTGATTTGACTCGTATTTTTTGTTGAGGCGATTTTTGTTTTAATATCATTTAGAGATACTGCCATCTGACACCTCTATTCTTATTGGAAGCTGGTTTGATTGAGAAACTCTGTAATCGCAGCATCCAAGACTGCTTCTTCTGGCAAGTCTTTTGTATCACGAATGGTTTCCAAAATCTCTGGATGTTGAGCGTCAAAGAAGGCATGGAACTCTTCCTCGAAACGAACAATTTCATCTACTGGAACAGTATCCAAGAAACCATGTGTCAAAGCATAGAGAATGGTTACTTGTTTCTCAACAGGTAATGGTTTGTGAACAGGTTGTTTCAAGACTTCAACTGTACGACGTCCACGGTTCAACTTAGCCTGTGTTGCTGCATCCAAGTCAGAACCAAACTTAGTGAAGGCTTCCAACTCACGGTATGAAGCAAGGTCGATACGAAGTGTACCAGCAACCTTCTTCATGGCTTTGATTTGTGCAGAACCACCTACACGTGATACAGATGAACCCGCATCGATGGCTGGACGAATACCCGCATTGAAGAGACCATCACCAAGGAAGATTTGTCCATCAGTGATAGAAATCACGTTGGTTGCGATATAGGCAGAGATATCTCCTGCTTGTGTCTCGATAAATGGTAGGGCTGTAATTGATCCACCACCAAGTTCATCAGAAACTTTAGCTGAGCGCTCAAGCAAACGGCTGTGAAGGTAGAAAACATCCCCTGGGAAGGCTTCACGACCTGGAGGACGACGAAGCAAGAGAGACAGTTCACGATAAGCTACCGCTTGTTTTGATAAATCATCATAAACGATCAAAACATGTTTCCCTTGATACATAAATTCTTCTGCCATGGCAACCCCAGCATAAGGAGCTAGGAAGAGCAATGGAGATGGTTGTGAAGCAGAGGCTGTCACAACGATTGTGTAGTCCAAGGCACCGTACTGACGTAGTGTTTCTACTTGCGTACGAACTGTTGATTCTTTTTGTCCAATCGCTACATAGATACAGATCATATCTTGACCTTTTTGGTTCAAGATTGTATCAATCGCAATGGTTGTTTTCCCTGTCTGACGGTCACCGATAATCAACTCACGTTGACCACGACCAATCGGTACAAGGGCGTCAATAGCTTTCAAACCAGTTTGCAATGGTTCTGATACAGACTTACGTTGCATAACACCAGGAGCTGGCGCTTCTACTGGACGAGTTTTATCAGTGTGGATTTCTCCAAGACCGTCAACTGGACGACCAAGCGGATCCACAACACGACCAATCAGACTTTCACCTACTGGAACTTCCATGATTTTACCTGTACGGCGGATTGTATCGCCTTCACGGATATCTGTAAAGTCACCTAGGATGATAATACCGACGTCTGTTGACTCCAAGTTTTGAGCCATACCATAAGAGCCGTTTTCAAAAATCAACAACTCTCCACTCATGGCATTTTCAAGGCCATGAGCACGCGCGATACCATCCCCGATATAGGTTACAACACCTGTTTCAGTCACATCAAAATTGGGTTTGAAATTTTCAATTTGTTGCTTAATTAAAGCGCTGATTTCTTGTGCGTTAATTGCCAAAAGAACACCACTTTCTATTTCAAATTTTCTTTAACAACTTTAAGTTGTTGTTTAATACTCACATCAATTGTCTTGTGATTGGCAAAAATGACAAAACCACCAATGAGACTTTCATCGATTTGTTCTTTTACACTCCTTACTTTCAGAGACATTTTTTTCTCAATCAAAGGGAGCAAGCGACTCTTTTGTTCATCAGTTAGAGGATGAGCTGAAGTAATCGTCACTTCAAATCGATTTGTTTCTTTTTCAAGTCGGTTCAAACAATCTACAAGCACATCATAAAAAAGATTTGCTCTGTGATTGTAAACAAGAACCTGGATCAAGTTTTGCAATAAAGGTGACACAGAGTCTTGGAAGAAAGCAATTGTTTTTTCCTTGTCAGACTCGTCTACTGCCACTTTTTTTAAAAAAGAAGGTAAACCTGTTTCTTCAGCAACTTGCTTGATTTGAGTCAAGTCTGAAAAGATACGGTCTTCTTCTCCTTTTTCAAGTACCAATTGGACAAAAGGCATGCTGTATTTTTCAATTACCTTTACTGTTTTCTTGTCCATTAAGCTTCTCCTAGCTGATCGATATACTGATCAATGAGTTCTTTATGGGCATGACCATCAAGGTTTTGTGAGATGATTTTACCAGCTAAGCTGATTGTCAAATCTGCTACCTCACCCTTAACGCTTTGTAAAGCTTCAGCTTTGTTTTGAGCAATTTCTTGGTTTGCTTTTTCTTTTAAGCGTCCTGCTTCTAGTTTAGCATCTGCTAAAATACTAGCCTTACTTTTCTCAGCTGTTTCTTTCGCATTCTCAATGATTGTCTTAGCTTCTTTACGGCTACCAGCCAATTCATCTTCGCGTTTTTGAGCCAATACTTCTGCTTTTTGACGTGCTTCTTCAGCTCTGTCAATATCTGAAGCAATTTTTTCAGCTCTTTCTTCGAAAATGCCTGTAATATTAGACCATGCAAATTTTTTAATCAAGACTAGCAAAAGGATAAAAGAGCCAGCGATTAAAATAAAATTACCAATTAATTCACCTACTGTTACGTGCATCAGTTACTCCTTTCTACTCTTCATCATTAATTTTATTTCCTAGGTACATAGAGGATAATAGTGTAAAGACATAGGCTTGTACACAAGAAATGAACACGGAAAATGCAGTCCAAACTAAGTTTGTCCCAAAGGCGATTGGATACCAAAAAATAGCCTGATGTGAAAGTAAGAGAAGCAAGCTTGTCATTACTTCACCTGCAAAGATATTCCCAAAAATCCGCAAAGCAAGAGAAAGGAAATTCGTGACTTCTTCAAGTAGATTCATCGGTGTCATAAATGCAGGAGTTACAAAACCTTTTAGGTATTGTTTAATCCCACGACGACGAATCCCCTCAATGTGCGCCATCACAATAATACAGAAAGACAAGACAAGGTCAAATGAAAGATTTGCAGTTGGCGATGTCCAAAGGTTTGTCCCATCTGTTGTTTGAAGTTTAGCCATCAAACCAAGATTATTGGCGATGACCATAAAAAGAAATAAGCATAAGTAAAAGAGTGAGTAATCTTTCATGTAGTGGGAACCAAGGTTAGGTTCTGTAAATCCAATTACAAAATCATAGAGATACTCTAGTACATTTTGTTTACCTTTGGGTTTCAATGTCATATTACGACTTGCCCAATAGATAAATGTAAAAATCAGAAACACAGACAGCAAAGTCAAGGCTGTCAAAGTTAAATCAAAGGTAACAGGACCAATATTGATGGTTGGATTGATACTTTCTTCCATCTAACATTCTCCCTTCTCCAATTTATATTTCGTTATTTAATAATAAATGAGAAGACAAGAGTTACGAAGAAAGTTCCTTCAATAAAGGCAACCCCTAAAAACATCAAGCTACGAAACTCAGCGATAATATCTGGTTGGCGAGCTACTGATTTCAACAAACCATTCATCAATAACCCTTCACCAAGAGATACACCCATACAGGCAAGACATAGACCGAAAAATGTTAAATTCATGACGAATTCTCCTTTTAATTAAAATTTACTTACTTAGTTTAGTCCTAAAAATTGGATTTGTCAACTTTTTACCAACATTGAAAGCGTTTAATGGAAATTATTTACAATTTTACTATTTTTGAGCTTATTATATAGAAAAAATTGGAAAAAACTTGTAATAAATCCGACCATTATCTAGGTCTTTCTGAAAAATAATGAAAAAATCCGAGATGAAATCTCGGACGAAATTGATATATTTTCTTTAACTTCTTTTCTTTTAGTGAGCAGGATTAAAGGGAAAACAACTAGAAATCTTTCATATCCTGCTTGCTTATTAAGCACGAACTGTGACGCTGGTTCCATCTTCTTTATAGAGATTGATGAGTCCTTCTTTTAATGCACGAACCATGTCTCCTGCTTGAACAGGTTGAGGCACCTTAATAGTCAAGAGTTCCATTGGATTTGGGGCGCGGTCGATTTTATTGCCTTTGGCATCGTGCAAATCTTCGATATACGTTTCAAAATGACGGAAACCTGGACCATAAAACTCAACTTGATCGCCTTCGTTGATGACATTCCGTTGACGAATGGTTGCCGTTTGAGTCGCATCATCATAAGAAACCACTTCAGCGACAAACTTATACTCAGGAATTTTACGACGAGCACCAAACAACTGCTCATTTTCAGATGGTGTACCGTAGTAGAAACCTGTTGCCAATTCACGTTGGGCAACCTTCCACATCTCGTCCACCAAATCTTGTTTGATCGCTTCAAACTTTTCAGGACTTTCAAGATAAGCATCCACAGCTGCCTTATAGCAGTTGGTTACTGTTGATACGTAGTGAATAGACTTCATACGCCCTTCAATCTTAAGACTGTCCACACCGTTTTCAATCATATCTGGGATATGGTCAATCATGGACATATCAACAGCTGACATTGAAAATTCTTCAGGAATTTCACCTTTTAGACTCTTGCGTTCTTTCCCGAATGGCATATCGTAAAGGTCGTATTTCCAACGACAAGACTGAGAACATCCACCACGGTTGGCATCACGCATACTCATATGGTTTGAAAGAGTACAACGACCAGAGTAAGAAATACACATAGCTCCATGGACAAAGGCTTCAATCTCAACATCTGTACGTTTGCGGATTTCTGCCAATTCTTCCATTGAAACCTCACGCGCCAAAACGACACGAGTTAAGCCTAGTTCTTTCCAGAACTCAAGGGTTTCATAGTTAGTGGCACTTGCTTGGGTAGAGAGGTGGATTTCAAGACCTGGTGCTTCTGTCGCTGCAATCATAATCAAGGCTGGGTCAGACACGATAACTGCCGCGATTCCGATATCACGTAGTTTACGGAACCACTCACCAGCACCAGCTTCATTTCCTTCGTGCATAACCATATTGGCAGCTACATAGACCTTAGCTCCATACTTAGCCGCAAACTGCACGCCTTCTTCCATCTGTTCAAAGGTAAAGTTACCTGCACGGCTACGAAGACCATAGGCCTGACCACCGATAAAGACAGCATCTGCCCCATACTGAACAGCTACTTTTAGCTTCTCTAAAGTCCCTGCAGGTGATAAAACCTCAGGACGTTTTAATGTTTTTGTCATGTTTTCTCCTATTTGCAATATAAAAGTTTGACGTTTTTCCTTCTCATTTTATAGTAAATAAGGGATAAAATCAAGCCTAGACAGATTGTTTTGACAATTCTAATCTTTTAAGCTTTGCATAATAACTGTTAAACAGTCGAAAATTAACCCAGTTTTAACAAGTAGCCAAAAAGTCTAGAAAAGTAAAAACCAGTATCCAATGATACTGGCTCACTAAACTACATAAATGAGTCCTTAGATGACTACTCCCACTCAACAGTTGCAGGTGGTTTACTTGTAATATCGTAGACGATACGGTTAACGTGGTCCACTTCGTTTACGATACGTACTGAGATTTTTTGAAGGACATCCCAAGGAATTTTGGCAAAGTCAGCAGTCATCCCATCGATAGAGGTAATAGCACGGATTGCAATCGTGTAGTCATAAGTACGACCGTCACCCATAACACCAACTGAACGAACGCCTGTATTAACTGTGAAGTATTGCCAGATATCGCGGTCAAGACCAGCTTTAGCGATTTCTTCACGAAGGATAGCGTCTGACTCACGAACAGTTTCTAGTTTTTCTTCAGTGATTTCACCCATGACACGGATCGCAAGTCCTGGTCCTGGGAATGGTTGGCGCCATACGATATGGTCTGGCATACCAAGTTCTGTACCAAGAGCACGAACTTCGTCTTTATAGAGAGTGTTGAGTGGTTCAATCAATTCAAACTGCATGTCTTCTGGAAGACCACCCACGTTGTGGTGTGACTTGATAGTTTGAGCTGTATCTGTACCAGACTCGATAACGTCTGTATATAAGGTACCTTGAGCAAGGAATTTCACATCTTTGAGCTTGCTTGCTTCGTCATCGAAGACATAGACAAACTCGTTACCGATGATTTTACGTTTTTGTTCAGGGTCAGAAACGCCAGCAAGTTTGTCAAGGAAACGTTTAGCAGCGTCTGCTTTGACGATATTCAAACCAAACTTACCACCAAGCATGTCCATAACTTGATCTGCTTCACCTTTACGAAGAAGACCGTGGTCTACGAAGATACAGATCAATTGATCGCCAATAGCCTTTTGGAGAAGAACTCCAACGACAGATGAGTCTACCCCACCTGATAGACCAAGAAGGACACGTTTATCACCGACTGTTTCACGGATTTTTTGAATCTGCATATCAATGAAATTATCCATTGACCAGTCGCCTTTAGCCTTACAGATGTTAAGGGCAAAGTTACGAAGGATATCATTTCCGTATACAGAATGACGAACTTCTGGGTGGAATTGGATACCGTAAATGTGTTTATCTGGGTTTTCAATGGCTGCATAAGGGCAGTCAGCTGATGTTCCTGTACGAACAAAGTCAGCAGGAATCTCAGTAACCGCATCACCATGGCTCATCAAAACAGTCTGTTCATCAGGTGTTGATTCAAAAAGAGCTGATGGTGTATGTGTTAGGGTTGATTGACCGTATTCACGATTTCCAGCGTCACCTGCAGGAACAACTTTTCCTCCAAGTTTATGGGTCAATAACTGCATACCATAACAAATTCCCAAAATAGGAATTCCGAGTTCGAAGATTTCTGGGTCAATATCAAATGAACCATCTTCGTATACAGAGTTTGGACCACCTGATAGGATAATTCCTACAGGATTGATTTCACGAACTTCAGCAGCTGAAATTTTATGGCTCTTTAGTTCTGAAAAAACGCCAATCTCACGGATACGGCGTGAAATCAGCTGGTTATATTGGCTACCATAGTCCAGCACGATGATTTTTTCTACATCTTGCAAATCAGTTGAAATGTTGCTCATCTTTTTCCTTTCTCAAAAGAAATATCTTTTTCCAATATTCTATCACAAATAAGGGCGAATTACCAACTAATACTCAATGAAAATCAAAGAGCAAACTAGGAAGCTAGCCGCAGGTTGCTCAAAACACTGTTTTGAGGTTGCAGATAGAGCTGACGTGGTTTGAAGAGATTTTCGAAGAGTATAAACAAGGCGAAGTTTGACTTTTTCTAGTTTATTGGGGTACAATAGAGAAAAGATAGAAATGAAGTGAAAAATATGCTACCCGCTTATATGAAAATCCATGATCAGATTAAAAAGGATATTGACGAACATCGTTGGGCTATTGGGGAGAGGCTTCCCAGTGAACGAGATTTAGCAGAGCAGTTTGCGGTCAGCCGCATGACCCTCCGCCAAGCTATTTCCCTCTTGGTCGAAGAAGGCGTTTTAGAGCGCCGTGTAGGAAGCGGCACCTTTGTATCCAGTACACGTGTTCAAGAAAAGATGCGAGGGACAACCAGTTTTACTGAAATTGTTAAGTCCCAAGGTAAAGTACCCTCTAGCCAGCTCATTTCCTACAGAAAAACCATTCCCAATGAGCAGGAAGTTGCTAAACTAGGAATTTCTCCTACCGAAAATATTATCCGAATGGAACGTGTTCGCTATGCCGACCAAGTTCCTCTGGTTTATGAAGTTGCTTCTATTCCTGAAAAATTCATTAAGGACTTTAAAAAAGAAGAAATCACTAGTCATTTCTTCCAAACACTGCAAAAACATGGCTATCGTATCGGCAAATCTCAACAGACCATTTATGCTCGTCTCGCTAAGGAAAAAATCGCCCACTATTTGGAAGTTGAAAAAGGACACGCTATTCTTGGTTTAACTCAAGTTTCCTACCTAGAAGATGGTACTGCTTTTGAATACGTAAAAAGTCAGTATGTAGGCGAACGATTTGAATTTTATCTTGAAAACAATTAATACTCTTCGAAAATCAAATTCAAACCGCGTCAACGTCGCCTTGCCGTACTCAAGTACAGCCTGCGGCTAGTTTCCTAGTTTGCTCTTTGATTTTCATTGAGTATAAAATACTACATAAAAACTCTCTGTCACGGACGACAAAGAGTCTTTTTATTTTTCTAAGAGTAAATCTTTCAAAGAAATCAGAGTTACTGCAATTAAAATCATTGCCATGCCAAGAAAATCAATAGGATAAAATTGTTCATTCATAATTAGGAAAGCAAAGAAAACCGCCGAAATTGGCTCAATAGAAGCCAACAAGCTTGACTTGACCGGTCCAATCAGACTGGCTCCTTTTAAGAAGGCTGTATAGGCAAAGACAGTACCGATAAGGATAATGTCCGCAAATGCAAGGAGAAAATCAAGACTAGTTGGGATAGCAGTCTGTAGAACTCCCGTAAAAGGAAGGGCGACCAAGCCTGCTATGACCATTCCCACACCAATAACCAAGCTGCTCCCCCACTTCTTAATCAAGGCTATGGGCAAAATGATATAAAGTGCGTAAGTCAGAGCAGAAAAGAGACCCCAGAACAGACCTGCAGGTGTCATAGATAACTGGTCCAACTGCCCATGTGTTGCGATCAGGAAGGTTCCTCCGATAGCTAATATGATTGAAATAATCTCTCCCAGTGTTGGCGCCACCTTATCCTTGATACAGCTATAAATCAAAATCCCTACAGGACAAACATACTGAAGCACCGTCGCGGTTCCTGCATTGGTCTCCTGAATAGCAGTTAGATAGGCAAATTGATTGAGGAAGAGGCCAATCAGAGCAAAAATAAGAAGAGACAGCAAACTCTCTCTATCCTTTAAAAAGGCCAGCATTCTATCCTTTGCAGTAGCATAAGCCAAGACCATGAGAATCCCACCGGCGATTAAAAGTCGTAAGTTAGTTAAAACCAGAGACGAAATTCCATGTGCCATCAGGTATTGGCCACTCGTTCCTGACAAGCCCCAAGCAATGCCAGCTACAACTGTTAATAAAGTCCCTTTTAAACTGTTTGACATGTCTCTCCTTACTCTTCTTTACGAATCAAGTCCATCACTTGATTGCGGTCTACAATCCATTGAGCCCTCTCATCCTTTTCATAGGTACGATTCGATAGGAAAATAGCCGCTTCTTGCTTCTGACGATTCCACATGATAAAGGTACCTGTATAGCCCGTATGGTCTAGCCAATCTCCTTCCAAATTCCATGCCAAAGAACGTTCCTTGTCATCCAAAGGAGAAAAATTTTGACTCAAATCTCTTGCAAAATCATCTGCTAAATAGTGTTGTAAAAAGATTTGTAAATCCTTTACAGTCGAAAATAAACCAGCACTACCTGCATGTCTGCCCAGGAGACGAGCCTTGGGATCATGTACCAGACCTGCCTCGACACCTCTGACTGTTGGAACAGCAAGCTCAACAGGTCCAAATTGGGTTTCCGTCATTCTCCAAGGATTCCAGACTTGTTCTTGTAAAATCACATCCAAGTCTTGATTAAAGATTCTTTCCAAGATAAAACCCAAAAGTAAAAAATGAACATCCGAATAAAGAAAGGCTGGCTGACTTCGTCTCTTGAGATGGAACATCGCGTCCTTTAATTCAGAAGCTGTTAAAAGATCACGATTGGGAATAAAAGGATCAAGATCTGTAGCGTGGGTTAAGAGCTGGCGAATAGTGATGTCTGGAAAATCACTCTCAGGTAAAAAATCGGCTACTGGTCTGTCAATATCTATTTTACCTTTTTCCCACAAGAAGGTAAAAACGGTGCCAACGCCAACAACCTTGCTGACACTAGCTAGGTCATAAACAAGTCCTGCTTCAGTCTGCAAGCCATGCTCTGGGTCACTCTGGCCTAAATAGAACTCCGTCCATTGATGGTCCTTAAAATACGCAAAAGAGGCTCCGGGATAAATCCCTGCCTCGATTTGTTCTTCTATTTTTTTAATAATCTTGGTCCACTTCATACTTCTTCAAACCACAATTCAACATTATTTCTATCTTTACCAAGGAAGAATTTTTCAGACTTAGGAATAAAATATTCTGTAGACTCAAACTTTTTGCGAAGACTTGCTAAGTCTAATTCATTGACCAAGAACTTGAGCATAGATAAGTCCCAGGTAACCGTACTGTCCACAGTCAAATCCTGCCCCTGTGCTGGGATAAAATCAAGTGATGTCCCAATTTCAGATACTTCCAAGAAACTATCTACATCCGTTGGGAGGTGTAATTCCATAGAAATCTCAAATTTACTTAAAGAAATTGATTCGAGATCTGTTTGAAATTCTGGCTTTTCTCCTACTTCTACTAGACTTGCTCTGTCATCTTCCGCATGAATCAAAATCAAATCATCTTCGGGTGAAAAAATCTCAAAAGCGTAGCCATTTTGACCTTTATATAATTGATGAATCGAATCTGTTTTAGATAAGAGTCCTTCAATTTCTAAGGGATTTTCCACCTTGACAATCAATCTAGCTAGTTTTTTTCTTCCCTCTACCTTACGAGTGCGCATACTTGGAGCTTCTTCTAAAACCAGCTTTTCTAGACCTGTTTGATCACCTAGTGACAGAAAGGCTGATTCTTCTAACAAGGCCTTCATGCCAAGGGTTTCAATATAAAATGTTTCATTTAATTTTCTATTATTAACTTTTAAAGTAGGAATAATCCGTACAATCTGATTTACATTCATAAATTCCTCCGTTACTTTTTATTTTATAGGATTTTAGAATTTTTTACAAGATATTATGCTCAAATTTACCAATTTTCATCCCATTAAAAATTTTTCTTCAAAAGGCTGGCCCAAAACTCCATTTTTAAGGAAAAATACAAAAGTCAAAAAGCATACCAAAAGACATATTTTCTACAACTTAAAATACTGATTTAAGATCTAAGATAAAACTGGAACTCTAATTAATGTATTGATAACAAATAATTGACTATCTTTGTTAATTTTTGATTACGGAGGAGTATTAGAAATAAAAAGAACCAGCTCTTAGAACTGATTCCTTTTACCAGTGAAAAATTAGTTATTTTCAACTTTTTCATCGTATTTTGGTCTTAGTGTTGTACCTGAGTTAATAATTGTACGTTTTTGAACAAGAGGAAGATCTGTGCGATTATAAACTGTACGCCATGGTTCCCAAACAAGACCTGTTTTTTCTTGAATCTTCACGCGTATATTACGTACATTTCCTTTAAATTGAAGTTCAGTTTGGAAGCCAGCTGTTCTGTTTTTACCATTATCTTCCCATTGACGTGAGCGAATGCTTTCAACTCCATCCTTATCATAAGTTACTTCATCCCAGTAAACATAGTAACGAGCGATATAAGCTCCCTTATGCTGTAAATTGAGGTAACCATTTTTGTATGAAGTCACTTTAGTTTCAATGTAGTCTGTATTACTTTGAATTGTGGCTACTTGATTATCTTTCAAGAATGCAGTCTTATAAGAAATTGGAACAGCAGGGTTTTGTGTACTGAAAGTAGCTCCTTCTTGGATCAATTTCTTCAAATCTTCTACTGTACCTGTCACAACACGTGCAGCGCCATCAGCATTTCCACCTACGATTGAAACTGTTACAGTTGTATTCTTCAAGACACGTGCCCATTCAGATTCTGGTTTAATAGGTACCCCTTTGATGACAGCATTAATTGCTGCTTTCAACTCTGTACTCTTGCTTGTTGTTTCAAATTTGACATACATTTGACGTCCATATGAAACGCTTGACACGTATACAGGAGGTGTTTTGTCATCAATTCCACGTGCTTTCAATTGATCAACCGTTACTCCTGGAGCAAATACATCTGATGGATTTTTTGGAGCATCAAAGTTAGCAGTATAGTAAATTTGTTTAAAATCAACAACTTCAACTTGTTTTTCACCCTTGTTCACAGCCTCAAAGTCAATTTTCAAATTAACACCGACTTTTTCAAAATCACTTCCGAATTTTGCTTTCAATTGATTCATGCTGTAAGCAGAAGTTGATTCGTACTGCATACGTGCTGGAGCAGGATTTTTCGCAGCATATTTTTCATGCCAACGATTTAACAAGGTATTCACACCTTCCTGCATACCACTTGCAGTTGGATTAGCATCTACATAGCTATCTTCGCCTACCATTCCTGGTAAATCAACACTAATTCTACCTTTGCTACGATCTAAACTAATTTGTTGTGGTTTATTTTCTAGGAGGTCTTGATTTGCTTTAAACAAAGCACCTAGGAAGATATCTCCGTTACCATTAATGGCAACATCTGCAGAGCCATTAGAAAGGTTTTTCTTCACTTTTTCTACAACCACAAATTCATTTCCTTGTTGTTTTGTGCTTGTATTAGTGTAATTTTCTAATGCTTCGCCTTTTCTAGTCAAAATATTTAGTTTGTCGTAATTTAAACCAAATAAATAGTTATTTAGTTCTGCAGTAAAGTCTGTTTTTGCTTTGTTTTCTGTTTTCTTATCTGCTACTACTTTTTCTTCTTTTACAGCACGATATACTTCAACTTCTGCTAAACTAAGAGGAGTTTTAGATTTATTTAATTCAATTTTTACATATCGTGCATTAACTCCTGAGAATTGAACATCAACTGTTGGTTGATTGTTTAAGCTATCTACATGTTGACGAGTTACTTCCTTACCATCTTTATCTAACAAAATAACATCAAAATTAGATAAACGATTTGCTACATCCCCATCTCCACGATTGTAAATACGAACAGTTCCCACACCTTCTTCTTTTGCTAGATCAACTTTCCACCAAGAATGATCTTGAAAATTTGTATGAGTAACTGAGTGATGTCTGTAATTATTATCTCGATTACCGTCAACCGCTCTAGAAGCATCTGCATCATAATAAGTCGAACTCTGACTTGCAGACTTATGAGCAGCAATATTTTCACCAGCAACTTCAGCAACGCTTGGTTCTGTTGCTTTTACTACATTTGTTTGAAATACAAGGCCAGAACCTAGCAAAAAGGCTGCAATGGCAACACCACATACTCCAACACTACGTTTACGAATAGAATAACGAAATCCTTTATCTTGTTTGTTTTGAGACATACAAAACTCCTATATATATATTTGAACTAATTATTTCTTAAACGCGCCTTCTTGAAACAATAAGAGTATAACATAAAAATATTATAGATGCAATCGTTTTCTTAAAAAATTTATTATTTTTTATTAGCTTAACTTGTATAGTTGTTCATATGTTAACAATTTCACATTTAAACACCAAGTGGTCTATACCACTAAAAACAAGAAAACGACCAGGCCTCAGTCCCTATCAGTTAGGAAGTGGCACTGTTCGTTTTTGTATATATAATCAAATTCAACTCTTAAATCTATGCCTTAAGAAATTTCTCAATGAAAAGCTTTTCATTGTTGTTTATCATCTCTTAGATTCAAATTCTTTATAAACTTCCTGAAGATAGGCATCAAAAACTTCTTCATCCGAAATCGTGTCAGAGATGAAGCTACCATTACTTGTGCGTTCTGACAGATTCAAGTCTTGTAGTCGACTTTCATAGATTGTTCCTTTGTTAGATTGAACAAGCAGAGTTTGATCGTTCCCGTCCACTTCTGTACTAAAGAGGTCACCAACGAAGCCTTGTTCTGCAACTGCTCCTGCTAAGAAGACACGATGCGGTTTGTTTTTCAACTCACGCAAGACTTGTAGTCCTCGTTTTGCACGGCTGGTTGCTGGAATTTCGTCAATAGAAACACGTTTCAAACTTCCACGCTGAGTCAAGAGGTAGAAGGATGAAGTATTACAGATAAAGGCCGATTGGAGGACATCATCTTCTTTCAGGTTCATAGCCTTGACACCTGCAGCCTTGGCACCGACAACAGGAACCTCTTCGATATTGAAACGCAGAGCATAACCGTTTTGGCTAATCAAGAGAACATCATCCAGTTTAATTAGAGCCACTGCCACAATCTGGTCTGTCTCGTCTTTGAGCTTAGCATACTTAACAGACTTAGACTTGTAGGTCCGCCATGGGGTGAATTCTTTTCGTTCTACACGCTTGATTTGTCCGAGACGAGTCGCCACAAAGTAGGTTGTGCCATCATCAAACTGATCCACGACTTCCACATAAAGGATTTCTTCGTTCGTTTCAAAGTTTGTAATGGTTTGGCTCAGATGCTCACCGATATCCTTCCAACGAATATCTGCTAATTCATGAATTGGTCGATAAATGACATTTCCAAGCGTCGTGAACATCAAGAGATGCTGGGTTGTCTTGGCAGATTGAACAAAGATCAAACGGTCATCATCACGTTTGCCAATTTCTTCCAGCGTTGAAGCCGCAAAGGAACGTGGGCTGGTACGCTTGATGTAACCTGCCTTTGTCACGCTGACATAGGTATCTTCCTCGGCGATCAGACTAGCTGTATCAATCTCAATTGCTTTCGCAGTGTCTTCTAAGCTACTCAAACGCGGAGTCGCAAACTTCTTCTTAACCTCACGAAGTTCTTTCTTCATGAGATTATACATGGTCCGTTCATCACCGATAATCGCCGCAAGCATGGCAATCTTTTCACGAAGTTCTGCTTCTTCTTCCTGCAAGACAACTACGTCTGTATTGGTCAAACGGTACAGTTGCAAGGTAACGATGGCCTCAGCCTGCTCTTCTGTAAAATCATAGCTGACCTTAAGGTTTTCCTTGGCGTCCGCCTTATTCTCAGAAGCACGGATAAGAGCAATGACTTCGTCCAAAATCGAAATCACGCGAATCAAACCTTCGACGATATGGAGACGTTTCTCAGCCTTTTCCTTGTCAAAGCGGGAACGAGCCAAAATCACTTCGCGACGGTGGGCGATGTAGCTAGACAGGATTGGAACAATCCCAACCTGACGAGGCGTGAAATTGTCAATCGCCACCATATTAAAGTTGTAGTTGATTTGTAGGTCGGTGTACTTAAATAGGTAGTTGAGAACAAGCTCCGTATTAGCGTCTTTCTTAAGTTCGATAGCGATACGAAGACCATCACGGTCAGACTCATCGCGAACCTCAGAAATACCAGCCACCTTATTATTGACACGAACATCATCGATTTTCTTAACTAGATTAGCCTTGTTGATTTCATAAGGAATCTCAGTGATAACGATTTGTTCCTTACCACCTTTTAGCTTTTCAATCTCAGTCTTGGAACGAACAACCACGCGCCCTTTCCCAGTTTCATAGGCCTTCTTGATTTCATCACGGCCTTGGATGATAGCTCCTGTAGGGAAATCTGGCCCAGGCAAGAATTCCATGAGTTTGTCCACCTTGGCGGTTGGATGATCAATCATGTAAACCGTTGCATCAATAACCTCAGCCAAATTATGGGGAGGAATATCTGTAGCATAACCAGCCGAAATACCAGTCGAACCATTGACCAAGAGATTTGGAAAGGCTGCTGGCAAAACTGTCGGCTCTTTCTCCGTATCATCAAAGTTCCAAGCAAAAGGAACTGTCTTTTTATCGATATCCTGAAGAAGGTAACCAGCAATCTCAGACAAACGAGCCTCCGTATAACGCATAGCCGCAGGCGGATCACCGTCCATCGAACCATTATTACCGTGCATTTCGACCAAAATCTCACGGTTTTTCCAGTCCTGTGACATACGAACCATGGCATCATAGATAGAACTGTCACCGTGTGGGTGGAAATTCCCCATGATGTTACCGACAGACTTGGCCGACTTGCGGTAGCTCTTGTCAAAGGTATTGCCATCCTTATTCATCGAATAAAGAATGCGACGCTGAACCGGCTTCAAGCCATCACGAATGTCTGGCAAGGCCCGATCTTGAATAATGTATTTGGAGTAGCGACCAAAGCGCTCTCCCATGATGTCCTCCAGGGACATATTTTGAATGTTACTCATATAGGATACAGAGCCCGTAAAATATCAAGTGAAAATAGAAAATTCTTGAAGTAAGCAAGCTCACCAGAGAATTTATCTTTTTCACGCGTCATTTAGGGCGTGTTCAACTCCTTTCAAAAAAAAATAGAGTTTGTGTGATGGTAATAGTATATAACGAGAAATTACTCCCATGTTCAATTACACTATTTAACAAAACTTACCTTCCTTACAAGATACAAAGTTCCTTTACACCAATTAATTCACCACGCTCATAATACTTTCTTCCTGTAATATAAATGTTTTCGCGATACCCTCTATCCTTTAAACACTCAGCTGTTATCTTTGATACTATTATTCCATCATATTTTCGTATCAGTTCATTAATTTCGTCATCAGTAAAATTAATCTTATAAAATAACTTTGACAACTTAACTCCGTCAATTTTTTTTTGTCTTCTTAGTGTTACTTCGGCTCTCATTGGCTCTTCTGTTAAGCATGGGGGGAATGTTTTTATAATATTACCACATCTATCCACTATGACTATCTCACGTCCAGTTAAGTTTGCAACCATTAAATTAGTCCTCTTTCTTCTTACTTATAATGATTTTTTATTACTTTAGCATCGTTTTTTTCAATTTCAAAAGATATAATTTAAATCCTTATTTTTTAATATTTAATTTTTCTTTGATCATTTTTATTATTTCTAAATTTTCTTTTCAGCATATCCCATCATCTTCTCAGCAACTTCCTTATCGTAATCAAAACCCAACTTTTGAGCAAAAGATTGAGCTTCTTGATGAAAAAGTTGCATCGTAGCAAACAAAGACTGAGTAAGTTTCTCTATACTTGAAAAATCAATGAGAGCAGAGAATTCTTTCTCTTTCTCAGCAGGCAAATACTGAAAGAGGTACTTGTAGTTCTTGCCGATATCGACTTTCCCCCTATCACTTGCGACCTGCCAAGCTAAGATCTTCAACAACTCTTGCTGACAAATGCCGTAGAGATGGTCAGTCGCGTAGATGACTTGCTTACGACAGATTCCTTTGACCACGTAGGCTGATACCCACCAAAATTCATTACAGGAATTTTTAAAATCTGTCTCTCTAGCTGGATGTATCCAGAAACGCTCTAGATTTGGGGAATAGGGTTCAAATAAATGTTCTGAATCTTCTAAAACAGTGAATCCTGCCTCACTATCCACCCACTCTTGAATGTGTTCTTTGGGGCAGAGAGTCAAATCGATACGGTTGCCGTCTTCAAAAAGCATAAGATATAGACGACGATGGCCAAGAGCAACCTCTTGCTCAATAATTCGTTTTCCGAAATAGTCCAACCAAGAAAGGTCACTCATCAGATTATCAAAATCATCCACGACATAGACCACATCGTAGTCTTGAAATTCATCTTTTGGAGCATTTTGGTTTGTCCGTGAACCAGACATAGCGACAGCTTTGACTTGTAAAGTTTTGGCAGTCTGTAAAATCAGATCTAGCATTTCTGTTTCAGCTCTCATGTTGATACCCATTCATTAAAAAGTGACTTAAAACACTGTCGCTTCTTCCAGCGTAAACTTGACATTGTCTTCAATCCACTTACGTCGTGGTTCGACCTTGTCTCCCATAAGGACATTGACACGACGTTCGGCGCGAGCCAGATCTTCAATGGTGACACGGATAAGGGTACGCGTTTCTGGGTTCATAGTTGTTTCCCAGAGTTGATCCGCATTCATCTCACCGAGACCTTTATAACGTTGGAGGGTAGCGCCTTTACCAAATTGTTTGCGGAGTTCTTCTAATTCTCCGTCTGTCCAAGCATAAGCCACTTCTTCTTTCTTACCTTTTCCTTTGGACATCTTGTAAAGAGGCGGAAGGGCGATATAGACATGTCCTGCCTCGACAAGAGGACGCATATAGCGGTAAAAGAAGGTTAAGAGAAGTGTTTGAATGTGGGCACCGTCAGTATCCGCATCGGTCATGATAATGATCTTGTCATAATTGGCATCTTCAATGGAAAAATCTGCTCCAACACCCGCACCAATGGTATAAATCATGGTGTTGATTTCCTCATTTTTGAGGATATCCGCCATCTTGGCCTTGGCTGTATTGATAACCTTACCACGAAGAGGTAGAATAGCCTGGAACTTGCGGTCACGGCCTTGTTTGGCAGAACCTCCGGCAGAATCTCCCTCGACTAGATAGAGTTCATTCTTAGCTGGATTCTTAGACTGGGCTGGGGTTAATTTACCAGACAACAAGCCCTTGTCTTTTTTATTTTTCTTCCCATTTCGGCTCTCATCACGCGCCTTACGTGCCGCTTCACGAGCGTCACGGGCCTTGATAGCCTTGCGGATGAGGTTAGAAGCCAATTCACCATTTTCCATAAGGAAGAAGGTCAACTTATCCGCCACAATGCCATCCACAATTGGGCGAGCTAGTGGACTTCCTAGTTTGTCCTTGGTCTGTCCTTCAAACTGGAGGTGTTCTTCAGGAACCAAGATAGAAAGAACGGCCGCTAGTCCCTCACGATAGTCTGAACCTTCAAGGTTTTTATCTTTTTCCTTGAGAAGCCCCGTCTTACGCGCATAGTCATTCATGACCTTGGTTATTGCAGACTTAAGTCCTGTCTCATGTGTTCCACCGTCTTTGGTACGAACGTTATTGACAAAGGACAAAATATTATCTGAAAATCCATCATTGTACTGAAGAGCTACTTCCACTTGGAAACCATTGTCTTCCCCCTCAAAGTACAGAACCGGTGTCAAGGTTTCCTTGTCTTCGTTGAGGTAAGAAACAAAGTCCTGCACCCCATTTTCATAGTGGAATTCAATCCCTTCATCTGTTCGCTTGTCCGTTAAAGACAAGGTAACATTTTTCAAGAGAAAGGCTGATTCATTAAGACGCTCTGAGATGGTATTGTACTTGAAGTCTATCGTAGAAAAGATCGTCGCATCAGGCATAAACGTAACCTTGGTACCTGTCTTAGACTTAGGCGCTGTACCGATTTTCTTCAAAGTCGTAACAGGTTTGCCACCATTTTCAAAACGTTGCTTGTAGATTGCACCATCACGGGTGATTTCAACTTCTAGCCAGCTAGAAAGGGCGTTAACAACGGAAGAACCCACCCCGTGGAGACCACCAGATGTCTTGTAGCCACCCTGACCGAATTTCCCTCCGGCGTGAAGAATGGTAAAGATTACCTCAACTGTTGGGATTCCCATAGCGTGCATACCTGTCGGCATCCCACGACCATGGTCTTGAACCGTTAGACTACCGTCTCTATTGATAGTTACATCAATACGGTCACCAAATCCAGACAAGGCTTCATCGACAGCATTATCGACTATTTCCCAGACTAGGTGATGGAGACCTGCCCCATCAGTCGATCCGATATACATCCCTGGACGTTTTCGGACCGCATCCAACCCTTCTAGCACCTGAATGGCATCATCATTATAATTGTTAATATTGATTTCCTTTTTTGACACAAGGAACCTCCTATTCGTTCATCTTTACTATTCTACAAGTTTTCCAAGGATTTTGCAAAATTTTTCTTTCTCCGCTGTGACAATTTCAGAAGAGATTCTCTGCCTTTCTTCTCCATTTCATGATATAATAGGAGTATGATTACAATAGTTTTATTAATCCTAGCCTATCTGCTGGGTTCGATTCCGTCTGGTCTCTGGATTGGACAAGTATTCTTTCAAATCAATCTGCGCGAGCATGGTTCTGGTAACACTGGAACGACCAATACCTTCCGCATTTTAGGTAAAAAAGCTGGTATGGCAACCTTTGTCATTGACTTTTTCAAAGGAACCCTAGCAACGCTTCTTCCGATTATGTTTCATCTGCAAGGCGTTTCGCCTCTCATCTTTGGACTTTTGGCTGTTATTGGCCATACCTTCCCTATCTTTGCAGGATTTAAGGGTGGCAAGGCTGTCGCAACCAGTGCGGGAGTGATTTTCGGATTTGCACCTGTCTTCTGTCTCTACCTTGCAGTTGTTTTCTTTGGAACCCTCTATCTGGGTAGTATGATTTCACTATCTAGTGTCACAGCATCTATCGCGGCTGTCATCGGAGTTCTACTCTTTCCACTTTTTGGTTTTATCCTGAGCAATTATGATCCTCTATTCATCGCTATTATCCTAGCTCTTGCTAGCTTGATTATCATTCGCCATAAGGATAATATCACACGTATCCAGAATAAGACTGAAAATCTTGTTCCTTGGGGATTAAACTTAACCCATCAAAATTCTAAAAAATAAACGCCAGTTTGAACAGAACTGACGTTTTTTGTATGCTTATTTTGATTTGATATAGTTGATACCATCTGCTTTTGGTGCAACTGCTTTTCCAAAGAAGGCTGCCAAGACAAGAATGGTCAAAACATAAGGTGCGATTTGAAGATAAACCGCAGGCACTCCTTGTAGGAATGGCAATTGAGATCCGATAACAGCCAAACTTTGTGAAAGTCCAAAGAAGAGACTAGAAAGCATGGCTCCGATTGGGTTCCATTTTCCGAAGATCATCGCAGCAAGGGCGATAAATCCAGGTCCAACAATAGTTGTCACTGAGAAGTTAACTGAGATGGATTGAGCATAAATCGCTCCGCCAATTCCACCTAGGAAACCTGAAATAATAACCCCTAAATATCTCATCTTGTAGACATTGATTCCCAAGGTATCCGCTGCTTGAGGGTGTTCACCTACAGAGCGAAGACGAAGACCAAAGCGAGTCTTGAAGAGGATAAACCAAGCAAGGAATGAGAAGGCAATCGCCAGATAACCAAGTAGACTAGTTGACTTGAAGAAGATATCACCAATCACTGGGATATTTGCCAAGACTGGGAAATCAAAGCGTCCAAAAGTCTGACTTAGGTTGTCGGTTTGTCCTTTGTTATAAAGAACTTTCACTAAGAAAACAGCCAAGGCTGGCGCCATCAAGTTTAATACCGTACCGCTGACAACATGGTCTGCACGGAAATGAACCGTCGCTGCTGCGTGGATGATAGAGAAGAGACCTCCAACCAATCCTGCTACAAGCAAGGATAGCCATGGAGTTGCTGCTCCAAATTGTTCTGCAAATTCAAGGTTAAAGACAACTCCAGAAAAGGCACCCATAACCATAATTCCTTCAAGGCCGACGTTTACGACACCACCACGTTCAGAGAAAACACCACCAATACTTGTAAAGATGAGGGGCGCTGAGTAAATCAGCATAGAAGACACCAAGAGGGTGAGCAAGGTTGTAATAGACATCTTTACTTACCTCCTTTAACTTGTTTTTTCGGTTTGACAAAGCGTTCGATAAGATAATGAACACTGACAAAGAAGATAATAGAAGCTGTTACAATGCTGACAAGCTCAGACGGTACCTGCGCCGCATTCATACCAGGGGCTCCAACTTGGAGAACACCAAATAGGAAGGCTGCAAAGAGAATACCAATTGGTGAGTTTGCCGCAAGCAGACTAACCGCCATCCCGTTAAATCCAACAGCCAATGACGCACCTTGAACATAGACGTTCTGGAAGGTTCCAAGTCCTTCAACAGCACCACCAAGGCCAGCCAAGGCACCTGATATGATCATTGAGAGGATAATCGTTCGTTTAGCAGAAATACCAGCATATTCTGAAGCATGTGGATTAAGACCAACTGCACGAATTTCAAAACCAAGAGTCGTTTTCTTGAGCATGAACCAAATAACTGCAACGGCAATGAGAGCAAAGAAAATACCAATATTCATCCGTGAGTTACCAGTCAACTCAGCCAACCAAGGTGTCTGATAGGTTGCATTAGCCCCAACACGAATGGTCGAATCTGTACTTTGCATGAAGTCTTTAGGGAAGGAATGGATAAAGGCATTTCCTACATACAAGACAATGTAGTTCATCATGATGGTTACGATAACCTCTGACGTCCCTAGATAGGCTCTAAGAATACCCGGAATCGCTCCGACAATCCCACCAGCAATCAAGGCAATCACGATAGTTGCTAGAATCATCAAGGGACGGGGCATATCTGGATGCGACAAGGCAAACCAACCACTGAGAATCCAACCTGCCAAAGCCTGACCAGGAAGTCCGACGTTAAAGAAACCAGCTCGACTGGCAACGGCAAAACCAAGACCAATTAAGACCAGAGGACCCATAGCACGGAAGATTTCTCCAATCCCACGCAGACTGCCAAAGGCTGTATAGAACAATTCTTCGTAGCCCCAAATAGCATCATAACCGAAGATCCACATGACAATGGCTCCGAGTAAAATTCCTAGGAAGACAGAAATCAAGGGAACCGAAATTTGTTGTAATTTTTTAGACATCACTCTTCTCCTTTCCCAAGTTTCCACCAGCCATCAAGACACCAAGTTCTTGTTTATTGGTTGTTTCTGGTGATACAATACCTTGAATCTTACCATCGTGGATAACGGCAATACGGTCTGAAACGTTTAAAATCTCATCCAATTCAAAGCTGACAACAAGGACAGCCTTCCCGTTATCACGCTCTTCAATCAAGCGTTTGTGGATATATTCAATGGCACCGACATCCAACCCACGAGTTGGCTGGCTGACGATAAGGAGATCAGGATCACGATCAATTTCACGAGCAATAATTGCTTTTTGTTGATTTCCTCCTGAGAGTGCAGCTGCAGGAACAAATTCACTGGCAGCACGAACATCAAACTCTTCCATTAGCTTTTTAGCATAAGAAGTAATATTTGAATAGTTCAAAATTCCATTTTTACTATGTGGTTCTTTATAGTAGGTTTGAAGGGCAATATTTTCAGAAATCATCATTTCCAAAATCAAACCATCACGGTGACGGTCTTCTGGAACGTGCCCAACACTCAACTCTGTAATCTGACGTGGGTGCAAGCCTACAATTGAATCTCCTTTTAGCTCAATGCTACCAGATTCAACCTTGCGAAGACCTGTAATGGCTTGAATCAGTTCAGACTGACCATTTCCATCAATCCCCGCAATACCAACAATCTCTCCAGCACGAACATCCAAGGACAGATTTTTAACAGCTGGGACACCGCGGTTTTCATTGACCACCAAGTCTTTAATAGACAAGACCACTTCTTTTGGTTGAGAGGCTTGTTTCTCTGTTTTAAAGGAAACAGAACGTCCCACCATCATTTCTGCTAAATCAGCATTAGTAGCCCCTGCAATTTCGACGGTTTCAATTGATTTCCCACGACGGATAACTGTAACGCGGTCAGAAACTGCGCGAATCTCGTCCAACTTGTGAGTAATCAAGATAATTGATTTTCCTTCTTTGACAAGATTTTTCATAATAGCCATCAACTCCTCAATTTCTGATGGAGTCAAAACAGCCGTTGGTTCGTCAAAAATAAGAATATCAGCTCCCCGATAAAGGGTTTTTAAAATTTCTACACGTTGTTGGGCTCCAACTGAGATGTCTGCCACCTTGGCAGAAGGGTCCACAGCTAAGCCATAACGTTCAGAAAGAGCCTTGATTTCTTTGCTAGCTCCAGCGATATCTAGCACACCATTTTTAGTCAATTCACTTCCTAAAATAATGTTTTCAGCCACTGTGAAAGCTTCTACCAACATAAAGTGCTGGTGAACCATTCCGATTCCCAAACTAGCTGCTTTAGATGGTGAATCGAGGTTGACAACTTGACCGTTGACCACAATTTCACCACTAGTTGGTTCAAGAAGCCCTGCTAACATGTTCATGAGCGTGGACTTTCCAGCCCCATTTTCTCCTAAAAGTGCATGAATTTCACCTTTTCGTAGGTGCAGGTTGATTTTGTCGTTGGCAACAAATTCACCAAACACCTTGGTAATATCACGCATCTCAATGACATTTTCGTGTGCCATGTGCTCTTCCTTTCAGAGTCTTATTTTATTTCAATAAAACTTGCTAGTTTATCTAGTAGCAAGCTTTACTGAGACAAAATGACTTTGTCTCAACTCTTAAAAAAGCGGCCAAGGGCCGCTTCCTAAGAAATGACTTCCATCCATTATTTTGCAGGAACTTTTACGCTTCCATCAAGGATTTTAGCTTTAGCATCTTCGACAGCTTTTTTACCTTCTTCTGAAAGGTTTGTTACTGCCAAGTCAACCCCTTTATCTTTCAATGAGTAAACGATCACTTGACCGCCAGGGAATTCACCTTTTTCTGCCTTGTTAGAAATATCTTTTACAGTTGTACCAACTTGTTTCAAAGTAGATACAAGAACAAAGTTTGATTCTTTACCATCTTTAGAAGTGTATTTACCTTCTGCTACTTGGTCACGGTCAACACCGATAACCCAAACTTTTTCATTTTCAGGACGGCTTTCGTTGAGTGATTTTGCTTCTGCAAAGACACCAGCACCTGTTCCACCTGCTGCTTGGTAAACAACGTCCGCACCAGCTGCGTATTGTGCTGCTGCAATTGTTTTACCTTTAGCAGCATCACCAAATGAACCAGCGTAGTCAACTTGTACTTTGATAGATGGGTCTACTGACTCAACACCAGCTTTAAATCCAGCTGCAAAACGTGAGATAACTTCAGACTCAATACCACCTACAAAACCAACTTGTTTTGTTTTAGTTGTTTTAGCTGCTGCAACACCCGCAAGGTAAGCAGCTTCGTTATCGGCAAATGTTACGCTAGCAACATTCTTTTTATCTTTGATCACATCATCAATCAAGACATAGTTCAAGTCAGAGTGTTCTTTTGCTGCTTCTTCAACCGCATTGTGAAGGGCAAAACCAACACCGAAGATTAGGTTGTAACTTCCAGCCGCTTGTTGCAAGTTGTTAGCGTAGTCAGCTTCACTTGTTGATTGGAAGTAAGTGAAACCGTTATCTTTTGAAAGATTGTGTTCTTTACCCCAAGCCTGCAAACCTTCCCAAGCTGATTGGTTGAATGATTTGTCATCAACACCACCAGTATCAGTGACGATTGCTGCTTTTGTCTTCACATCAGAAGATGAAGCTGCGTTACGAGAAGAGCGGTTACCACATGCAGCAAGTCCAACTGCTGCCACTGCAACTAGACCAAGGCCTAGCCATTGTTTCTTGTTCATTACTGAACCTCCTAAATAAGATGTGCAACGATGTTGCAAGTATGGATTGATTGGCCACAAGGACCGTGCCACTCAAAGAGCGACTCAGACTAGTTTAAGTCTGTAAAAGAGTATGGAAGTAATTCCCCGACCGTCATCTCGACCGTCGATTTATCTTTTGCGACTAAGGTCACTTTTAGATCTTGTTCAAAAAATTCGACCATTACTTGGCGACAAGCACCACATGGCGAGATTGGGTTTTCAGTTTGTCCATAGACAATCAATTCTGAAAACTCTCTTTGACCTTCAGATACAGCCTTAAAAATGGCTGTTCTCTCACCGCAATTGGTCAAAGGATAGCTAGCATTTTCAATATTCACTCCCGTGTAAACACTTCCGTCTTTTGCCACTAAAACTGCTCCGATAGGAAAGTGAGAATAGGGGACATAGGCATGTTTGCTGGTTTCAATTGCCAGTTCAATCAACTCAGTAGTCGCCATCAGCCAATTCTCCTTTTAAAATGGCTACCCCAGCTGAAGTTCCGATACGTGTCGCCCCTGCTTCCACAAAGGCAAGAGCATCTGCATAAGAACGAGCTCCACCAGCAGCCTTGACTCCCATATCAGGTCCAACTGTTTCACGCATCAATTGAACATCTGCTACTGTCGCACCACCAGTTGAAAAACCAGTAGATGTTTTAACAAAATCAGCTCCCGCTTTTTGGGCTAATTGACAAGCCACAACTTTTTCTTGGTCTGTCAGAAGGCAAGCTTCAATAATGACTTTCACTAACTTGTCACCACTTGCTTCCACGACTGCGCGAATATCTGACTCAACCAAATCAAGATTACCTGTTTTGAGAGCCCCAACATTGATCACCATATCAATCTCGTCTGCACCATTTTGGATAGCTTCTTTTGTTTCAAATGCTTTCACAGCTGAAGTTGTTGCCCCCAAAGGGAAACCTACTACTGTACAGACCTTGACATCTGTGCATTCAAGCCCTTTTTTGGCATGTTCAACCCAGGTCGGATTGACGCAAACACTGGCAAAATCATACTCTCTAGCCTCAAACAACAAACAATCAATTTGATTTTCTGTTGCATCTTGTTTTAAAAGCGTATGATCGATATATTTATTTAATTTCATATTCGGATTCTCCTGCGGTTTATGAGATAATTTCTATAATTTCTCGTAAACTTTGCACGCTATCATTTATTTTAACATATTTTTGAAAATCTGTAACTAGCTGAGGAGAAATTTTCCCATTTGTGTATACTTTTGCAACAATTTCTCCCTTTTGAACGGAATCTCCAACTTTCTTTTCAAAAACAATTCCTGTTTCATAGTCCAAGGCATCAGACTTGACTGCACGGCCTGCCCCCAGTCTCATAGCATAAAGCCCAAATTCCATTGCTGGAAGAGCTGAGATAACACCCGTTTCCTGGGCAGGGATTTCCACCACATGGGCAACATTGACAGGACGGTAGAGGTCTTCCAAGTCTCCACCTTGGGCTTGGACCATCTCCTCAAACTTAGCCAGTGCCTTACCATTCTCAAGATGTTGGCGAACTTCTTCAACTGTCTTGTTAACATTTGCCAAACCAAGCATAATTTGAGCCAATTCACAAATGAAGTGGGTAATATCCTGACGGCCTTGCCCTTGTAAAATCTCCAGTGCTTCAAGAATTTCCAGACGATTTCCAATCGCTCGTCCCAAGGGCTGACTCATATCCGTAATGACTGCTACCGTCTTTCGACCAACTGCCTTACCAAGTTCCACCATGGTTTGAGCCAATTCACGCGCCTCATCAACCGTCTTCATGAAGGCACCCTCACCGACAGTTACATCTAGCAAAATAGCATCCGCTCCTGCCGCGATTTTCTTGCTCATCACCGAACTCGCAATCAAAGGTATCGTATCGACAGTTGCGGTCACGTCACGAAGGGCATAGAGAAGCTTGTCTGCTTTGACTAGCTGGTCTGATTGCCCAATAACAGATACACCAATATCCTGAACCTGATGAATAAAATCTTCTTGACTACGTTCTACTTGATAGCCCTTGATAGACTCCAATTTATCAATTGTTCCACCAGTATGGCCGAGACCACGACCACTCATTTTTGCCACAGGAACACCAAAGCTTGCAACAAGAGGAGCCAAAATCAAGGTCACCTTATCACCAACACCACCCGTAGAATGCTTGTCAACCTTAACCCCATCAATAGCTGATAAATCAAACTCTTGCCCAGTCTTGACCATATTCATAGTTAAATCTGAGATTTCTCGTGTCGTCATTCCTTTGAAATAAACAGCCATAGCAAAGGCAGACATCTGATAATCAGGAACAGTTCCTGACACATAGCCTTCAACTAGCCATTCAATTTCACTCGAAGTCAGTTCTTGACCATCTCGTTTCTTTTGGATTAAATCAACTGCTCTCATTCTTTCACACTTCTAAGGATATAGTATCCCTTATCTTTTTTGACGACTTCACAATTGCCAAACACATCTTCCATCTTGGACTTGGCGCTTGGAGCCCCTTGTTTTTTCTGGATAACGATTGTCAAATCTCCACCAGTTTCCAAGAAATCTTTACTTTTCTCAATGATTTCATGAACCACTTGCTTGCCCGCACGGATAGGAGGATTGGAAATGACATGGTCAAATTTGCCTTCAACTTGTTCATAGATGTTAGACTGGAAAATCGTCGCTTCTACTTTATTTCGTTCAGCATTTTGTCGCGCCAAATCCAAGGCACGATTATTGATATCGACCATGGTCGCCTGAACTCCATAAGCCTTAGCTAAAGACAAGCCCAAAGGTCCGTAACCACAGCCTACATCCAGGACAGTTTCTCCTTGGTTGACCTCAAGACACTTGAGCAAGAGTTGACTTCCAAAGTCAACCATTTTCTTGCTAAAAACACCCGCATCCGTCAAAAAGGTCATTTTTTCTCCCAACAAGTCCACTCTCAACTCATGAATGTCGTGAGCAGCGTCAGGATTTTCTGCATAATACATTTTACTCATGAAACTATTTTACCATAATTTGACTTAAATTGTAAATCGTTTACAAATTGATGACAAAATGAAAAAGACTGAAGAAATCTAGTCAAGAAGACCTTTCCTTCAATCTCTTTCAATTATTGGAAACGAATGACAAGCCATTGAGAGCTATAAGATACCACAGTCAAGATAAAACAACAAATTTATTGTCTATAATCAAGCGCATTTTTATTACTATTGCTTAACCTTCAGATACTTAATTATCAACAAAATTCCCAACAAAATATTTAGATAAAAGCCCAACTGATACGTTTTTGTCAGGATTTCCAAACTTGTCCAAAGCCGTATCAAATCTTCTAGCGACATGCGGAAGAAATAACCCTCTGTAGCAATCCACAAAATCAAAAATAGATAACTTCCAGCAGCAAGCCATTTCGTCCACCGTTTTTTTAGTAGGCAAGCAATCAAGAGCGAACAGATAAATACAGCTGTTACAATAGCATGTTCCATCAAAAAAGTAAAACCGTAATAGATTTCCACAAAGCGTCTGCCATTATCCGCATTCGCCCCTTTTATAAAAGGTAGTGCAAAACTTAAAATAAAACAAAGTTCCAATATGTAACGTTTTAAGATTTTCATAGTACACCTCCTATAAGTTGTGAATCCCAAAGTCCCCTTTATTAGCTTATAAGTCAGGAGAAAGTAGCTCCTACTTCATCAATAAATTGGTCAACCTCTATCTACCTCTATTATACGATATTGGCTTACTATCATCAAGAAACCGCTTTATTTTTTTAGCTTTTTATGGTATGATAAACAAAATATCTAGGGGAAAACAAATGACCAACGAATTTTTACATTTTGAAAAAATCAGCCGCCAGACTTGGCAATCTTTACATCGAAAGACAACACCTCCTTTGACAGAAGAGGAATTAGAATCCATCAAGAGTTTTAATGACCAGATTAGCTTGCAGGATGTTACTGATGTCTATCTTCCCCTAGCCCATCTCATCCAGATTTACAAGCGTACCAAGGATGATTTGGCCTTTTCAAAAGGAATTTTCCTCCAACGTGAAAGTAAATCTCAACCTTTTATTATTGGGGTTTCTGGGAGTGTTGCCGTTGGAAAATCCACAACTAGTCGCCTACTGCAAATCCTACTGTCCCGTACACTTACAGATGCTACGGTTGAGTTGGTAACAACTGACGGCTTTCTCTATCCCAACCAGACCTTGGTTGAACAAGGGATTTTAAATCGCAAGGGATTTCCTGAAAGCTATGATATGGAAGCTCTTCTCAACTTCCTGGATCACATCAAAAATGGACAAGATGTGGATATTCCTGTCTATTCTCATGAAGTCTACGACATCGTACCCGAGGAAAAGCAAAGCGTCAAAGCTGCTGATTTTGTGATTGTTGAAGGAATCAATGTCTTTCAAAATCCACAAAACGAGCGTCTCTATATCACTGACTTCTTTGACTTTTCCATCTATGTTGATGCTGGAGTGGATGATATTGAGAGTTGGTATCTGGACCGTTTCTTGAAAATGCTGAGCCTAGCCCAAAACGACCCTGATAGCTACTATTATCGTTTTACTCAAATGCCGATTGGGGAAGTGGAATCCTTTGCCCATCAGGTCTGGACCAGTATCAATCTCACAAATCTACAAAATTATATTGAACCAACCAGAAATCGTGCGGAAGTGATTCTTCATAAAACAAAGAACCATGAAATCGATGAAATTTACTTAAAAAAATAATTTTCCCTTGTCAAAACGTAAGTTTTCAGATATAATGGTATAGTTAGTAAATATGGAGGTAAGAACATTGGCAAACATTAAATCAGCTATCAAACGCGCTGAATTGAACGTTAAACAAAACGAAAAAAACTCAGCTCAAAAATCAGCTATGCGTACTGCTATCAAAGCTTTCGAAGCAAACCCATCTGAAGAACTTTTCCGTGCTGCTAGCTCAGCTATCGATAAAGCAGAAACTAAAGGTTTGATTCACAAAAACAAAGCAAGCCGCGACAAAGCTCGTCTTTCAGCTAAACTTGCTAAATAAGAAACAGTCCATAGAGGCTGTTTTTTTGTCCTCAAATAGGAAAAGGTAGAAAATGAAAATCGCAATTATCGGATATTCTGGTGCTGGTAAGTCAACGCTAGCTGAAAAGTTGTCTCACTACTACTCCATCCCAAAACTTCACATGGACACACTCCAATTTCAACCTGGTTGGCAAGACAGTGACCGCGAATGGATGTTGACCGAGATGAAAAACTTTCTCACAAAGCATGAAGCTTGGGTCATTGATGGAAATTATTCTTGGTGTTTCTATGAGGAAAGAATGCAGGAAGCTGACCAAATCATCTTTCTTAATTTTTCGCCATTGACCTGTCTCTTTAGAGCCTTTAAACGTTATCTCAAATACCGAGGCAAGGTCAGAGAAAATATGGCAGATGGTTGTCAAGAACAGTTTAATTGGGAGTTTATCAGATGGATTCTCTGGGATGGACGGACTAAAGCTCAAAAAGAGAATTACCAAAAACTTTGCCAAGAATACTCACATAAAGTCACTATTCTTCGAAATCAAAGAGAGCTAGATCAATTTCTAGATAAGAAAAGGAAGTCCTCCAATTCATAAAGAAGGGCTTCCTTTTTTGGCTATAATTATTCTGCAATCAATGTTTCCAAACCAACCTTCATCATATCAGTGAAGGTGTTTTGACGTTCTTCTGCAGTTGTATCTTCATCTGGATTAACCAAACTATCTGAAATAGTCATGATAGCTAAAGCATCAACATGGTGTTGAGCAGCAAGATAGTAAAGAGCTGCTGCTTCCATTTCCACAGCCTTGACTCCCCATTTACCAAGTTCGATGTTCTTTTCAAAGTAGTTTGAATAAAAGACATCAGAAGACAAAACGTTCCCAACGTGGGTGGTCATACCGAGTTCTTTAGCGATATGGTAGGCCTTATCAAGCAAATCAAAGCTAGCGATTTGTGGAAAATCGTACTGTGGCCAGTCATTACGGACGATGTTTGAGTTAGTTGCAGCTGCTTGCGCCAAAACTAATTCACGAACGTGAACATCTTCATTCAAAGAACCAGCGGTTCCCACACGAATCAATTTCTTCACACCGTAGTCAACAATCAACTCACGCGCATAAATCGAAATAGATGGCATTCCCATCCCAGTTCCCATAACAGATACACGGTGACCCTTGTAAGTACCAGTATAACCAAACATGTTACGCACTTCGTTAAAACAAACAGCATCTTCAAGGAAATTCTCCGCAATAAACTTAGCACGAAGAGGATCCCCAGGAAGAAGAATTTTATCAGCAATTTCACCCTGCTGAGCAGCAATATGGATAGACATAATTTATGATACAAAGAGCGACAAGAAAACGACTGAAAATTAGGAATCTGACGAGAAATCCTGATTTCTCAGTCAGATTATCTATTTTCCAAGTTTTCCGCTCGTGTTCAAATCAAAACACACGCTCTACCTTTCTTTTTTGTATATTTAGGATAGCGACAGAGAACAAAGTAAAAATAGGAAACTGACGACGCATCGCAGATGCTAGACAGTTTATCTTTTTTACACAGTTCTCCGCCCGTATTCAGTTCAATGAATACAGTTAACCCATCCTTTCTTTATTCTAAAATTTATAATCAGAAAGATACCAAACCCGTCAAAAAGCAAAGGGAAAATAGGAGTTGGGTGCAGTGAGCGATGCTCGCTAGACCAACTATCTTTTTCCCACTGCTTTTAGGGTGGGTTCAATTCCTTTCTTTCTTAATTTTGATGACAAATAGGAGAATAGCACGGGTTCAATTCAAAACCAAACTACCCTCTCTAAGTTTTTAGAAAAGTTTTCCGCTCGTGTTCAAATCAGAACATCTCGTTCTACCTTTCTTTTTTTATATTTCATAGCTAGGAAAAATCGGATTCAATCAAGACTCCGATAAGCCTACTTCTTTTTTATTTCAAACAGTTATTGATAAATTGACAATAGTTTTTAATCTTTTAAGATAAATCTTTGATTAGAAGAAACGGTCGTTCTCTATCTTATTACTCTATTCTTTGACTTCTGACACAGTATGTTAGCCCAAGGAAAGCGGTCTAACATTTTTGCAAATTCATAGGCTAAAACAGCTGTTACTAAGAGATACGGAAGAGAATCTAAACCTAGCCCAGTGAAACCTATTACTAATCCAGTTGCAGACCAGGGAGCCCTCAAGGTCACAGACAAAAAGCAAACAGATCCCAAAAGCAAAATGCTTGGCTGGCTATCCCCACCTAGAATCATTCCAAAGAGAGCAGCTCCAGCCATCCCCAAGGCAAAAGATGGCGTAAGTGTACCACCATAGGCCCCTGCCCACAGAGTAATAAGAACGACCAGTGCTTTTAGGATAAACAAGAGGAATACTGTTTTGCCATTGCTACCATTCAATACTTCCTGAGCCATCATACGTCCATTTCCAAGTAGATGTGGAAAATAACTTGCCAACCCAGCAAGAAAAAGAAAAGCTATAGGCAATGTGAAAAGTATTCGTTTATCTTTTATCCTGTTTGAAGACACTTCTTTACTTAAGCGACCAAAAAGCCAAGCTAGTGGGGTTAAGAAAAGAAGTAATAAGGGAATAATCCACATTTCCTTTAATGACCATGCGACGGCTGGAACCTTGTAGAGAGCATGATCTGAAATAACCAAGCCTGCTGTATAGGTTGATACATAGGTAGTCAAACCGACTAAGACAAATCGTTTAATAGATAGAGCAATTCCTAGAGTTTCAAAAACAAAGAAGACACTTGTTAATGGAACCTGATAGACAGCTGCTAAACCAGCACCAGCACCACAAGCAAGGAGAAAGATTTGATCTTTCTTAGAGAGAGAACATATTTTTCCAATTGGTCCTGCAAATAGAGTTCCAATCTCTCGTGGCGCAGCTTCTTTACCAATAGGTGCTCCCCCTCCAACTGCAATAATCTGCCAAATTGAATGAAATAGCTGTTTTAAAAAATGAAGTTTGTATTGTGAAGTCTCATCCTTCATCTGTGCTTTAATGGAAAAAATCTGTGATTTTTTTTGCAAGAAATACCAGACCAAGGATGAGCTGACACCCACGATTATTAAACTTAATCCTATCCGCGATGAGGAAACTCCATCTGTCAAGAATACAATTTGATGCTCTGATTGACCAAAAGCTATCCCCTCTATTATCTTTAAAAGATAATGTAGAAAAATACCAGATAAACCTGAAACTATTCCTTGCAAAATGACTGCTAGGAATAATTTAAGATTATAAGGGATTTTCTGAAAAATACTCCTCAATTCTTTTAACATAGTAATAATTCAGCAAAAACGGCTTTAAGTACGCCTTTAAAATCACCTTTAACACACTCAGTCACTTCTATAACCTCTTCGTGGTTAATCTCTTCTTTGAAACCAGTAGTATAGTTAGTGATACATAAAATTCCTAGAAGTTTCAAACCTGAGTAGGCTACAACAATAACTTCAGGAGCAGTTGACATTCCGACCACATCTGTTCCAAGCATCTTATAGGTACGAATTTCTACTCGTATTCAAATCCAAACACGCGCTCTACCTTTCTGTTTATACTCTTCGAAAATCTCTTCAAACCACGTCAACGTCGCCTTGCCGTATGTATGGTTACTGACTTCGTCAGTTATATCCACAACCTCAAAACAGTGTTTTGAGCTGACTTCGTCAGTTCTATCTGCAACCTCAAAGCAGTGCTTTGAGCAGCCTGCGGCTAGTTTCCTAGTTTGCTCTTTGATTTTCATTGAGTATTAATTTTGTTCTTTCACAGAGAGCTACCTGAGTTCTATTCAAGCTCAGGTAGTACTTTCTTATAAACTAGACAAACTAACTGTCATTGTACCATCAGATTACAAGACATCATCGTCACTCACCTTAGAATTCAATGTCGTTCCCCAATGAGTGATTTTTCGATGTGGTTGGGCGAGAAGAGGTCTGTTGTCATAGATTGTTTGCCATCTATTCCAGATAAGACCTGTTCTCTTTTCGATCTTAATTCGAAGATTTCTCATATTTTCTTTAATTGGAAGGTTGAGGACAAAACCTGCAGTCTGGTTACGTCCATTTCCTTCCCAAGAATGACTGCGAACAACTGAATGACCATTTTTATCTACTGTAACTTCTTCCCAAGTTATAGAATAGCGTGCAATGTAAGCTCCACTATGCTGAATAGTTAGGGTTTTATCTTTTACAGGAGTGTAATTTAACACTTGTACTGGCTTAAAAGTTGGTGTTGTCACAGCATTCTTAGCTATAAATCGAAACACTTCTACTTCAGCAAGACTGAGAGCTTGATTTTTTTGACGTAGTTGAATGCGGACACGGCGACCCAACTTGCCATCCAACTGAAGATCTAGACGATTTCCTTCTAAACGAGAAACATACTTTCTAGTAACTTCTGTCCCTTTTTCATCATATAAAATCACATCAAAATCTGCCAAACGTTTGGAAAGTTCGCCATCTCCACGATTATAAAGACGGACAAGTCCTACCTGTTCTGTACGACCTAAATCAACTTCCCACCAAGGTTGATTTTCAAATTTTGTATGAGTAATTGATTGCTGGCTGTAGCTACTATTGGTATTTCCATCCAAGGCACGACTAGCATCTCCTCCAAACTCGGTAGAACTTTGGCGTGCTTGCTTTTTCCATGCGATATTCTCAGCACGCAAGACTTGAACTTCTGCGAGACTGAGAGCATTGTAACCATCTAACTCAATACGGACAAAACGAGCTTTTTTATAGTCAATTGCAATTTGTGCAGAGATATCTTTCAGAGATGCAATGCGCTTTCTTTCAATTTCTTTCCCAGAACTATCTAAAAGAATCACATTAAAATTGGTAAGCCTATCCTGAGCAGTATCTGTTCGATTATAGATGTTGATTTGACGAATCGTTTCTTCCTTGTCTAAATCGACTTGCCACCAAGGCTTAGATTGAAACTCTGTATGCGTTACAGAATGATGAGCATAATTCCCGTCAACTTTTCCATCCACAGCTCTTCTAGCGTCACCTCCAAAAGCTGTCGAACTTTGGGTAACCCGTTTCCCTAGAGCTATATTTTCAAGAGGTTCAGCGCTTGGTTGACTAGATGACAGAGGGACTTGTTGTTTCTTAAAGAAAGAAATTTTTTCCAGTTTTGGATCACGGTAACCCTGCTTATCCAAGGTTGTACGTTTTCCAATATTAAAGTTTGGAATATCATTCATACGGCTTTCAAAATAGCCACGCGAACGGTGTTTAACATTGGCGCTTCCTGTAGATGTCACAACATCACTATCATTTTGTAGCACAGATGTAACCACATTGTCGTTATCCACTACATAATGTTTAATTTTTCCATTTACAGCAAGCTTCCGACTTTCTAGTCCTACATCCCAGAAACCATTTTTGGCATTCCAGATTGTTCTTGAAGTAATGACCTTAGGTGCATTAAATGTTGTCACTTTTTTCAAAACATTATTATAAAAAGTAGGATATTTCTGATAGGCTTCAACTGCTGCTATTTGAGCTAGATAGCCTCCTAGCGAATGACCTGTCATATAGAGATTGGTTATAGTGGAATCCTGCGCCAATTCTTTTACAACATTACGGATGTCATCCGCTTGCGCAGGTTTATTTCCTCCTAACAAGGTCAAGTCCGTTCTCAAATCTTTGGCATCATTCAGTCTTGTCCCTCTAATAGATAACATTTGAACCGTATGATCCTTTAGATAAGGAAGATCACTCTTAGTTTCAAATAGATAAGCATCCAAACCACTAGCTGTATGGTAAGCTTTTTTCATCTTCCAAAACGGGGCTAACTCATTGTGCATCATTTTATATTCTTGACGATCAAGGTAAAGACTTGGAAAAGGATTTTTATGATCTAGAATTTTTTCGATATAGTCATCATCACGATAGGATAACTCCATAAAGAGAAGAGCGTCTCGATCTGTAACATACCATTGTTTCTTATTATCATCTTCCCCATCTGCTAATCCATCCCCATCACTGTCTGCTAGTAATGGATGACTGTTATATCCTAGATAGTCCTTACCATCTTTACGATAAACATAAAGCTCATCCTTATTTTTGATACCATCCTGATCGTCATCACCTTCTAAATCAAGGACTTTTTCACCATAAAGAGAATTGTCAAGCAAATCATTTTCTGAGTGCAGTTCTCCTTTTGAGATTTTCAAAAGATCTTCTGCTGTCACAGGACGAGAAGTTGTAGACTCATCCTTTACATTTTCCTCTTTATTCACTTCTTCAGGAACTAGAGCAGGCTCTGTTTTATGGGATTCCAGCTTTTCTTCTTCCTTCTGATTTTTAAGGACTTCTTTTGTTTCCGGAGCTGGTTGGATAACTGCAGCTCTTTCCTCTATAAGAGGTGTTTCCTGTTTTTTATCAGTATTTTCTAGTTTTGTCGGACCATCCGTTGCATTTACTACTAGAGGACTTTCGTTTTTCACAACTGGACTTCCTTCATTGGCAGAAATTCCTGTCGGTGCTAAAAAAGCAAAGCCAACTGCAACAGATACAACTCCGATACTTAATTTTTTTATGCCAAAACGCATTATTCGTTGACCGATTTTCATTCTTTTCTAACTTTCTTTTATTTTCCCCTATTTACCAATAATTGATAAATAAGCATGTGATGAATTTTTACTAAAGATATAGTAATTGATTAGATTTTTGTTCATCTTTTAATCACAACAAACCCAATCTTCTCTACTAAAGGTGATGAAAACTAAAACCTTCATCTCTAGTCTGATTTCACCACTAATTTTTTACAATTCAGCAAGAATCGCTTTCAGCAAGCCTTTGAAGTCGCCTTTAACACGTTCAGTCACTTCTACAACTTCTTCGTGGTTGAGTTCTTCTTGGAAACCAGCAGCATGGTTAGTAATACATGAAATACCGAGAACTTTCAAGCCTGAGTGAGCTGCCACAATAACTTCAGGAACAGTGGACATACCGACTGCATCTGCTCCCAATGTCTTATAGGCACGAATCTCTGCAGGTGTTTCATAAGTCGGACCAGTTACACCGATATAGACACCTTCATCAAGCTTGATACCAAGTTTCTTAGCCACTTCATGGGCAGTAGCACGGTATTCTGGTGTATAGGCTTTAGACATATCAGGGAAACGTGGACCAAATTCATCCAAGTTTTCACCCATCAATGGATTTTGCCCCGTCATATTGATATGGTCTGAAATAGCCATCAAAGTACCAGGGCCATAACCAATACCACCAGCTGCATTGGTTACAATGACACCTTCACATCCAAGAACTTTCATGACACGTACTGGAAAAGTCACGACTTCCAGAGGATTTCCTTCGTAGAAATGGAAGCGACCTTGAAGAGCCAAGACCTTGCGACCTGCAAGTTCACCATAAACCAATTTACCAGCGTGACCGACTACTGTAGAGCGGCCCCAGTTTGGAATCTCAGCATAGTCTACTACAACTGAATTTTCGATTTCTTCTGCCAATTCTCCAAGTCCTGATCCAAGGATTAGAGCAAACTCAGGTGCTTGGATTCCCTTGTCCTTCAGGAAAGAAGCTGTTTCATGGATTTTGTCTAAAAATGTCATTGTGTGTCTCCTTTATTATTTTTTAGCATTTGACCGATTTTGTCAAAAGTTTTAGCATTGCGAATGGTAATATTGCGATAGAAAGGCATCTTGAGCAAGTACTTGTGATAGGCAGTTGCATAGTAGGATTTCTCAGAGAATTTGCCCCAGAAAATCCCAAGTCTTCCAAAATGAACCACTTCATCTTTCAGTTCTAAACTATCAACTATCTCAATGACTTGAGACACATCCAATCCCTCAGTGTAAAAGAGGAAATCCTTTCGTGCCAAATCTTTGGTCCACCAATCTGGCAGATTCTTCAGCTCTTCTTCATAATCTTCCTGACTCAGCAAAGAAACGCTTTGAATAAATGGATAATGGACTTCAAAGAAAGCCTCTAACTTTTCAACCAATCGGGATTTGGGAGCTGTCGAAGTAAAGAAAATATTGCCACTGTTGATGTAGGTCTCAACCTTTTCCAGTCCCAACTCTGTCAGTTCTTGACGAAGCTCCGCCATGACAACCTTATTTTTCCCACCTACATTAATGCCCCGAACAAGTAAAGCATATCGCGTCATCTTATACCAATTTATCTAAGAAACTTTCACCAATCATGGCAGTTTCAACACCAAAATTATCTGCAACTGTCGCTGAGATATCTGCAAAATGTCCGACTGGTAGCAAACCGTTCCCTTTAAAGGCAGGGCTGTAGGCCAACAATGGAATATATTCACGAGTGTGGTCTGTTCCTGCATACGTTGGGTCATTTCCATGGTCCGCAGTAATCAAGAGAAGGTCGTTCTCTCTCATAGCTGCGATAATTTCAGGCAAGCGTTCATCAAACTCATGCAAACAATCACGGTAACCGTGAGCATTACGACGGTGACCGTAAAGGGCATCAAAGTCCACCAAGTTTGTGAATGAGAATCCTTTTTCAAACTCAGCAAGGCCCATAGTCTTCAATAGTGTATCAATTCCGTGGCTATTTGACTTGTTGTGGCCCATGTCATGGTTGATACCAGCTCCGTTAAAGATATCGTTGATTTTCCCAACAGCATAAGTATCGATACCAGCTTCATTCAATTTATCCAAAACAGTCGGTGCAAATGGAGAAACGGCCAAGTCACGACGGTTGGCTGTACGAGTGAAGTTACCTGGTTCACCTACATAAGGGCGAGCAATGATACGACCTAGGAGGGCAGGGCGCTCAAGGGTAATCGAACGAGCGTATTCACAGATACGGTACAATTCGTCCAAAGGAATAATGTCTTCGTGGGCAGCAATTTGAAGAACTGGGTCAGCTGAAGTATAGATAATCAACTCTCCAGTTTCCATCTGACGTGGTCCAAAATCATCGATAACGGCTGTTCCTGAGTAAGGTTTGTTAGCTTCACGAATGACCTTACGTCCTGAAAATTCTTCGATTTTTGTCAAGATTTCTTCTGGGAATCCGTTCCAGAAAGTATCGAAAGGCTCCGTAATGTTGAGTCCCATGATTTCCCAGTGCCCAGTCATGGTGTCCTTACCAAGGGATACTTCCTCTAATTTTGTTGCATATCCTGTTGGATTGCTTTCAGCTGGAACAGTCTTAAGAGGAGTTTCTCGAGGAATATTTCCAAGACCAATTTTAGCCATGTTTGGGACATTCAAACCAACTGCTTTTGAAATGTGTCCTAATGTGTCAGAAGCTCCATCTGGAACTCCTGCATTGACAAAGTTATTAGCATCTGGTGCAGCACCGATTCCTACAGAATCTAATACCACCAAGTGAATACGATTAAATTTTGACATAGTGTATCTCCTTATTATTTTAGTTATCTTGCTTTTGTTGAAGTTAAAATCTGAACCCCGTCTCGTCCAGCAACGATGACCTTATCCACCATTTGATTGAATAAGCCGTGCTCTACAACACCAACGATATGGTCCAATTCTTGCCCGAAGGCAATTGGATCTTCAATGACATCTAAGGCAAGGTCAATGATAAAATTCTGCATATCCGTCACAAAACGTTGGCCATCTTTTTCACGGAAACTTGGTTTGTAGCCAGCTCGCTCAAAACGACGAAAGACCTGTTCTGCGCCATACTGAACCACTTCTACAGGCAATTTAAAAGCACCCAGTTTCTCGACTAGCTTGCTTTCATCCACTACCCAAATGTAGTCTTTTGAGGGCGTTGCAACAACCTTCTCCATCAGAAGGGCACCACCGCCACCTTTGATTCCATTAAACTGCCTATCCACTTCATCCGCCCCGTCAACTGTCACATCGACAACATCTACTTGGTCAATCGACTTGAGTGGGATATTAAGCCCTTCAGCTTGTTTACTAGTCACACTAGAAGTCGTTACAGCTGTAATCTGTAACCCTTCTTCCTTGATACGACGACCGATTTCTTCTACGAAATAATAGGCAGTAGACCCCGTTCCAAGTCCGACTACCATGCCATCCTTGACAAACTCAGCAGCCTTGATACCTGCCATTTTCTTCAGATTTTCCACTCAAACACCTCCATTAAAGAGCTACTTTTATTATAACATGTATCCTTTTTTATTTCATGGATACACTAGAAAAACCCGAACATTTTTATTTTTATGTCCACCTTGTTTTGGTAGTTAGAATCTTAGTTATGAGAACTTGTAGATAAAAACAGGTCCTAGCCAAAAGCAGCAACAGTTGATTTTTTATCATAAAGATGATTAAATAATTAAGTACAGAAAAGGAGAAATAAGATGAACCCATTAGATTTGTTTAATCAAGTAAAAGAGTTAATCGAAACAAAAGATTTCGAAGCTGCAAAAACATTTGTTGCAGAAAATCAAGAACAACTTGGAGAATACTTCTCTCAAGCTCAGCAGTTGATTTCCGGTTCAGAAGGTCTAGATGGCTTCGTTAGCAAGATTAAAGGATTTTTCTAAAAATATAAGAGGCTGGCAAAACTCAATTTCAGTAGAAAATGAAATTAATTTTCCCACAATAAAACGCATAGTGTCAAATTTTTTGTAAATCTGATACTATGCGTTTTTATAATTAACTATGTTCTGTGATAAATTTATAGGCTTCTTGACCGGCGATGGCTCCATCTCCAACTGCTGTTGTTACTTGACGAAGGTCTTTCAAGCGAACATCTCCAACTGCAAAGATACCGTCAATTGCAGTTTTCATGTGGTTATCTGTCACAATCCAGCCAGCCTGATCTTGAATATTCAATTCTTTAACAAAATCGCTAAGGGGATCCAAACCAACATAGATAAAAACACCACCGAAGGCTTGCTCTGTCACTTGACCTGTTTTTACATTTTCAAAAACAACAGATTCTACTCGGTTTTCACCCTTGATTTCCTTAACTACAGAATCCCAGATAAAGCTGACTTTCTCATTAGCGAAGGCGCGGTCTTGTAACACTTTTTGGGCACGAAGTTGATCTCGACGGTGAACAATGGTAACAGTCTTGGCAAAACGAGTCAAGAAGAGGGCTTCTTCAACAGCTGAATCTCCACCACCAACTACCAACAAATCTTGGTCACGGAAGAAAGCACCATCACACACGGCACAGTAAGAAACACCACGACTGTTCAGTTCTTCTTCTCCAGGAACTCCCAAAGGACGGTGTTTAGAACCAGTTGCTACGATAACTGTACGTGTTTCATATGTTTGGTCATCGGTCATCACTTTCTTAAAATCACCATGGTCTTCTACATTTTCAACATAACCATAAATATGCTCAACACCAAGATTTTCAAGTGGTTCAAACATCTTTTCAGCCAATTCAGGTCCACTAATATTAGCGTATCCTGGATAATTTTCGATATCCGATGTATTATTCATCTGACCACCTGGCAAACCACCTTCAACCAAGCCTACTTTGAGATTGCTTCGAGCAGCGTACAAGGCTGCAGTCATTCCTGCAGGACCAGCACCGATAATAATAGTATCGTACATATAGATTCCTTCTTTCTTGTTGTAACTATCTTTATTCTAACTCTTTCTTGTCAATCAAGCAAGGATTATGCCTTGAAAACAAGAATTAAACTCATAACCGCAAAGGATAATACTGGAACAACCAAGACCCCAATCATAATCATATCATAGAGATGGGCTTGGCGAGCCTTGGCAGTCTTATCAACTCCCGACATGGCTCTCAGTCCAATCCAAATCCCTAAAAAAATCAGGACGAGGATGGTGGTCAAGATCAAACTCTCGAAATATAAAGAAAATAGTTGCAGTAGCATGATTTCTCTCATTTCTATCTTTTTTAAAGAGTAAACTCAGCTAGTCCAGCTAACTGAGTTTTCCTTTATCTATTATATCAAATATAAGTCCGTTTGTAACTAGCGAAGAATTCTTTTGTCCGCTCTTCTTTAGGATGGTGGATAATCTCATCCGGTGTTCCAGACTCGATAATTTTCCCCTTATCTAAGAAAAGAATCTTATCCGCAACTTGAGCTACAAAGGACATGTCATGACTGACCAAAATCATGGTTTGACCTGACTTAGCAGCATCTGCAATAGACTTTTCTACTTCGCCAACCAATTCTGGGTCAAGGGCTGAAGTTGGTTCGTCTAAGAGCAAGACATCTGGTTTCATAGCAAGCGCACGCGCCAAGGCAACCCGTTGCTTCTGTCCACCTGATAAATGACGAGGATAATGGTTTTCACGGTCAGAAAGCCCAACCTTAGCCAACTCTTCCTTGGCAATCTTAGTCGCTTCTTGGTCAGATAATTTCTTGACAACAACCAAGCCTTCTTTCACATTATCAAGTGCTGTTCGGCGTTCAAACAAATTAAACTGTTGGAAAACCATAGACAGCTTACGGCGTAGGGCAAGGATTTCTTCTTGAGTTATCTTAGAAAAATCAACTGAGAAATCATCAATCTGAATAGAGCCACTGTCAGGTGTTTCAAGATAATTGAGACTGCGAAGAAAGGTTGATTTTCCAGCTCCTGAAGAACCAATCAAGGCTACGACCTCTCCTTTTTGAATATCCAAGTTCAGATGATCCAAGACAGTCTGTCCTGAAAAGGATTTGCTTAAATTCGAAATCTTAATCATTAACGAAGGTCTCCTTTCACATCTGTTTGCACTGTATCAGGTGCAGAAATAGCCATTTTTCTCTCGATGAAACGACCGAGGCTTTCAATTCCGATATTGACTACCCAATAAACAAGGGCAACGGAGATGAATCGCTCAAAGTAACGATAATCGGCACCACCCAAAATCTGAGCTTGGGCAAAGACTTCCACAACACCCGCACTGAAGGCTAGAGAAGTCCCTTTGGTCAAGCCGATGAGGGAGTTAATTAAGGTTGGAGTAGCTACCACCGCTGCATTTGGAATAATCACTCGACGATAAACTTGCGCTCGGGTCATCCCCAGACTGCGTGCCGCCTCAATCTCACCAGGGTTGACTGAGAGAATGGCTGCACGAATGGTTTCACTCGCATAAGCTGCTTCATTGAAAGCAAAGGCGACAATCGCAAAAGCAGCAGCTGGAATCGCATTGATATTGAGACCAGTTCCCCATTGCTGATTGAGGGCTTTCAAAGCCAAAGGGATTCCGTAGTAGGTCAACATGAGTTGCACCAAAATCGGTGTCCCTTTTAAGAAACTAACAAAGAAGGCCTGTAAGGGGTATAAAATCTTGACACGATTGATCTTCACAATGGCAAAAAGAAGTGCCAAAACCAAGCCAAAAAGAGCACCACCAATTGTCAACATAATCGTTGTTGGAAGTTGTTGGACAATTCTCGGAATTCCATCAAAGACCGAACGCAAGCTAAAAAGCTTGCCATCCGGAATCAATTGCATCAAGTTTTGGTACCAATCTGATGCTAAAATCGTTGTAACATTCATAAAAACATCCTCTCCTGATAATGATTCATTCTACCATACTTCTGCCGTCAATGAAATTATTTGCTACGGTCAGATACAGACTTTGTCTACCTACTAGTTTATCATACTTTGAAACAGGGAGGTTATATATTTTATCTATCAAAGAGATAGATAAAAACTATTTCAATCCCAATTCTTCATAAGGTTTTCGATAACCGATTTGCTTAACAGTTCCATTTTCTACTAAAATGGGGCGTTTTAACAACATACCGTCGCTTGCTAGCAACTCGGCTGCTTCTTGGTTTGATAGACTTCCTACCTTATCTTTCAGCCCTAATTCACGGTATTTGATTCCACTGGTGTTGAAAAATTGCTTCAACTCGAACCCTGAGGTTTCTAGCCAGTTTAAAATGACTTCTTGGCTAGGTGTTTCTTCGACGATATGAACGGCTTTGTAGTCCACACCTAATTGATTTAATTCTTGTTTTGCTTTTTTACAAGTTGAACATTTTGGATATTCGATAAATTCTAACATATCTTTCACTTTCTATTTTATATCTTTAAAATCTGCGTCTTCATGCTCCAAGAGCCAAGCTTTCTTTTCCACTCCTGCAGCATACCCTGTCAGACGCTTGCCTGCTCCTAGCACACGATGACAAGGTACTAGGATAGACCAAGGATTGCGCCCCACTGCTCCACCAATTGCTTGAGCAGAAGCCACTTGCAGCTCTTGAGCTATTTGTCCATAGGTCACTGTCTGACCATAAGGAATTTCCTGTAAATAGGACCAAACTCTCTTTTCAAAATCTGTTCCGATTGGAGCCAAGGGCAAGTTGGATAAATCCTGAGACTTTCCTTTAAAGTAAGCATCTAAGCAAGTAATAACTGGGTCTAAAATGGGATGACTAACAACTGCTTCTATCGTCTCATCTCCTAGTCCCCTCTCAAAATGCTTCTGCTCATGCACCCAAATGCCATACAAATAATGGTCATCAGCTACAAGAGAAATGCAGCCAATCGGCGAAGAGTAGAGCATTTTTGCGTACTTCTTTTGCATTATTTCTTTAATTTTTGATAGGCCAAGCGTTCGCCATCAACTGGAACCTTACCAACCTGTTTAAATCCTAGTTTTTCAAAGATATGCTGCATGGCCTTGTTTGTAACATGCGTATCTGAGCGAAAATCTAGATAATCAAAACCTTCAATCAAGCCCTCTAGGAAAGTCTGAGCAACTCCCTGTCCCTGCACATCTGCTGCCACAGCAATACGGTGAAAGACTAGGTACTCTGACTCTCCAGCTTGCCATTTTCCTTCATAAATGGCTTCATAGGCTGCCTCTGGACTCTTGGTCACAGCAGCATAGGCTAGTAGTTCTCCCTCTTCCAAGGCTACATAGGCTTGACCTGAGATAATATCCTCAATAATAATATCAGCATTTGGATAGCCATTTTGCCACTGGTCACTACCAGCATCCGCTAAACATTTTTTAGCATCCTCCATCACTTGCATGATGGCACCTACTTCATTTGGAAAAGCTAAACGAATCTCCATCTTTTCTCCTCTTTTCTGACTAGTTTCTCCCATCATAGCATAATTTAAGTCTTTTCACAAGCAGTTAAAACTTGACTTTCTGTTTTTATTATTTTATAATCTAGTTATTAAAACTAGATAAAAAGGAGTTGGAAATGAAAACTACCTTTTCCTACCCAAAATGGGTAGAAATCCCAAATATTGACCTCTATCTGGACCAGGTTTTGCTCTATGTCAATCAGGTCTGCGCCCCTATCTCTCCTGATAAAGACAAGGGCCTAACAGCATCTATGGTCAACAATTATGTCAAACATGGTTACCTGACAAAGCCTGACAAGAAAAAATACCAACGCCAACAGATTGCCCGTTTGATTGCTATCACAACCCTCAAGTCTGTATTTTCTATTCAAGAAATAGCACATACACTTAATACTCTACAAAATCAAGCAAGTTCAGACCAACTCTACGATGCTTTTGTAAACTACATGAACCAAGGAATTGATCCAGCTAACCCCATTATCCAAACCAGCTGCCAAACTGTTAAACTCTATCATCAAACTCTAGCCTTAATCCATCATACTCAAGAGGAGGTAATCCAATGAACACTAGTCTTAAACTCAGCAAACAACTCAGTTTTGGAGAGGAGATTGCTAATAGCGTGACCCATGCCGTAGGTGCAGTCATCATGCTCATCTTACTCCCCATTTCATCCACCTATAGTTATGAGGCACACGGATTTTTATCATCTATCGGCGTTTCCATTTTCGTTATTAGTCTCTTTCTTATGTTTCTATCATCCACCATTTATCACTCTATGGCCTATGGTTCGACCCATAAATATGTCTTGAGAATCATCGACCATTCTATGATTTATGTTGCTATTGCTGGCTCTTATACACCTGTCGTACTGACTTTGATGAATAACTGGTTTGGCTATCTGATTATTGCCATCCAGTGGGGAACGACCATCTTTGGTATTCTCTATAAAATCTTTGCTAAAAAGGTCAATGAGAAATTCAGCCTTGCTCTTTACCTGATTATGGGCTGGTTGGTTCTGGCTATCATTCCTGCCATTATCAGTCAAACGACACCAATTTTCTGGAGTCTCATGGTAACTGGCGGACTTTGTTATACAGTTGGGGCTGGATTTTACGCCAAGAAAAAACCTTATTTCCACATGATTTGGCATCTCTTTATCCTAGCAGCATCTGCCCTCCAATACATTGCCATTGTTTATTACATGTAAAAATAGGTCGGGACAAAAAATCCTAACCTCATTTTTTTATTCTCTATGATGTTTTATACTCAATCAAAATCCAAAAATCACTCCAGTCCATTTTATAGTACCTACTAGCGTGCCGTCAATTATGGGATACTGCTTCCCTACTAGTACGTAAATCAGAATAGTTATACTAATTCAAACCACGTCAGCGTCGCCTTACCGTAGATATGGTTACTGACTTCGTCAGTCTTATCTACAGCCTCAAAACAGTGTTTTGAGCAACTTGCGGCTAGCTTCCTAGTTTGCTTTTCGATTTTCATTGAGTATTATATCATAATCATTCGTTAATGAACCGTACCTAACGAATCAAGACAGACAAATGGTCACATAACAAAAAACCGTTTTGCAACGTTTTTTTGACTGTGATTTCTTTAAATGCATTTCCTCCTAAGGCAAATTATTCCCTGCAGCAAGATAAATTTCATACCATTCTTTTCTTGTTAAGC